>NZ_JBXAQP010000009.1:0-227964 GCF_058807355.1 Allobosea sp. GW821-FHT12C12 | reverse complement strand
GGCCCGCACCGAGCCACCCGCCGCAGCGCCCGTCACGCCCGCGCGCCCCGTGACGCCGCCGCCGGCGTTGAGCGAGCCCACGCCGCCGGTCCCCGCTCCTTCGACGACAGCTCCGCCGGCGGTCGTTCCACCCCCGGTCGCCGGCCGACCCGAGCCGCAGGCGCAGCCGGCGCGTCCGGCAACGCCTCCGCCGGCCTCCGGGCAGCCAGGTCAGCGCCCCGAGCCGCCGGCCGTCGCATCCGTGACCGAGCCGCGCACGCCGGCCGAGCGGATCGAGCGCTATATCGCGAACTACGACGGCGGGCGCTGCTTCTTCCTGTGGCCGATCGAACTCGGCGAGAAGAAGGCCAATCTGGAGGGCTTCGGCAGCGGAACGGAGGCGTTCGTCGCTTTCGACACGGCTTTCAAGGCGGCGCAGGGTTTCGAGGCGCAGATCAACCTGCGTCCGGTCACCGCGCAGCAATGCCCTCTGGTCGAGTTCCTGCGCCGGGCCAGCAACGCGATCGAGCGCGTGCCCGGCCTGCAGATCAACACCTTCAACCTGAAGAGCGGCGATGCGCTGAACGGCTTGATCGAAAGCGGCGCCAAGGAGGTCACGCTGCTGCTCGTCGGCGACGACGGGCTCGTCCACAATCTCTCGAACTTCACGCGCCGCGAAGGCACGCGCGCGCGGTTCGCGCTCAAGCTCGAATCGACCGGCTCGGCGATGCGCCCCCAGACCGTGCTGGCCCTGACGAGCGAGGCGCCGCTGCCGGTGCTGTCGGGCCCCAACCCTGCGCCCGCGACCGAGTTCTTCCCCAATCTCGCCCGCGACATCGCGGCCGCGAGCGGCAAGATCGGCGTCGGCATCCGTTATTTCAGGATCTACTGAAGCCGTCCAACGAAGGCTGGCGCCCGCGCCGTTCAGGCATTTTCTTCGCGATAGAGCACGCCCCATTCGGGCCGCCAGAGGCCCTCGGCGTCGACCACCACGACGGCCGCCTTGATCTCGTTGGCGAGCCTGATCGCCGCCCGGAACGCGTCGACCGGCGCCATCGCATCGCTCTCGAAATCATTGACGAGGTGACCGCCGGACAACGCCGCCGGGCAGGCGATCGTGCCGACCGGCCCGGCCTCCCCCTGGACGAGGCTGAGCGTGATCGCGTCGTCAGGGGCTTCGTCGACCTGTTCGAAACGATTTGCGGCCATGCCACGCTCCTTTTCGATCGCCCGCCGGACCCCACGGTCCGCGCCGGGCGGATTTGCGCTGCCTATTTCTTCGCGACGTTCTGCTCCGCGAGCCTGCGCACGCTGCTGTAGCGATCCAGCCTCAGCTTGATCATCTCGTTGAACTTTCTGTGGACTTCGGCGACGGACAGCGTCTTGGTTTCGCCGCCGGCTTCCGCATAGAAGATCGGCCGGTTGGCCTGGGCCGGGCGGGGCAGCAGGTCGGCCGCCTTGGAGGTCGGCGCCTCTTCCATCGTCGCCATGAAGGACTGGGCCGCGTCCGGCCCGAGGAAATGGATCAGATAGACCTCGCCGCCGGTGAGATACCGGCCCATCTGCTTCTCCAGCCGCAGCGTGTCGCGCTTCAGCATCTCGGCGGCGAGGAGGGCCGAGATATAGGGCTCGCGCCGGAGATCGAGGATGCGCTGGCGCTCGGCCGCGTCGGCGACCTGGAACTGCCGGCCGACGCGGATGATGAGCTGCGCCTCGGCGGCAAGCCCGTGTCGCGGGCCGAACTCGTCGACGACGCCCAGCCAGGTCTGCTCGATGAACTGGAACAGCCCGGTCGCCGATGAGGTCTTGGCCTGCACCGCCGTCGCGAAGGACGATTCCTTGTCGGCGACCGCCATCAGCAGCGTCGGGTCGGCGCCGACAACCTTGCCTGCGCGGACGATGGTCTCGACCAGATGGCGGCGGATGCGGATCGGCCCGAAGCTGAGGATCTGGTCCGGATCGCCGCCGCCGGCCACGAGCGGTGTTTGCGGGGGCTGGCGCGGCCCGGTCTGCGCCGGCAGTCGCGGCGGAACGAGCAGGATGTTGCTCGGCGGCGGCAGGGGCAGCGCCTGCGGAGCGGCGTCCGGATCCTGCGGGCGGATCGCCGCCAAAGCCGGGTTCGCCTTCAGCGCGAACTGGGTCGCCTCGCGCGCCGCATCGAGGTCGCTCTCCACCGATGAGAGCACCAGCGAGGGACGCGGCGGCGCGCTCTTCAGGTTCGGCAGGTCCGGCTCGGCCAGTTGCAGCGCCTCGCGCTGCGGCTGGCGCGAGGCGATGGCGAAGCCGGCGAGCGCGACCGCCGACAGGATCGCCACCGCGACGCCCATGACCGGCAGGGCGACGCCGCGCGCCGCGACCGCGGCCGGTGCAGCCGCCGCATCAGCCTTGCCGGCCGGCGACGCAACGGCGACAGCCGCGCCTGCGGAGGAAGGCGCCGGGGCCGAGACCGCGTCGCGGATCGTGGCGAACCAGTCGCCGCGCCCGGCCTGCGCCTGTTCCGCGAGGGCGGCGACATCCTGGACCAGGCGCTGGGCCAGCGGCTGCGTCAGGCCGGCCTCGCGCCGCAGCGTCGCGACCGCGGCGCTCTGGCGGCCTTCGGTCCCGAGCGAAATCGCGTAGAACCAGCCCGGAAGGCTGGCGCGCCGGTTCTCCAGCGGCGTGCCGACGGCCGGATAGATCAGATAGTTGCAGGCCTCGCAGGCGAGAGCGCGCAGGCGTGGCCGGGGTGCGAAGGCGACGGTGCGCCCACAGGCGGCGCAGGGCAGCGTCGTCGCGCCATGGCGCGCCGCCATCAGCATCGACAGGCAGCGCTCTTCGGGGAAGGCGGCCTGAAAGCTCTTGAAGCCCTGGTTCATGTGAAGCTCTGGCTCATGCTGCCGGGCCGTCGCTTCATGGCCGGCCGCGACCCATCTCTCGTTGGGTAAACTACTCCCGAAGCGATCCCCTCACAATCGTCAGCCGCGAAGCAGGCCGAGCCTGCCGAGGCTGCGCAGATGCATCGCGATGTCCTCCGGGGCGACGCTCCGCGGCAGCGATTGCGGATCGCCGGCGGCCTGCCGCGCCACGCCGAGATAGTCGTTCATCGCCGCGAGCAGCGCCGCGGCATCGCGGCTGCCGTCGAGCAGGCCGATGAAATGCCGCACCATATCGTCCTCCAGCCCCACCGTGCGATGCCTCAGATCGGTCAGCTCGCGGCCGCTCCGGGCCTGCCAGCGGGCATAGGCGTCGGCCAGAGGCCGCTTGCCAGCCGTCACGCTGAGCGCCGGCGGGTCGAGATGGATTTCGAGCAATGCGGCCCTGAACATCGCCATCAGCGCCTCGTCGAGACGTTCTTCCTCGCGGGCGGACTGCGGACCCGGCTCGATGCCGGCATCGGCCAGCGCCGCCGCGACGAGGTCGCGATGCGCGACCGCGCCCGGCCAGCACGCCGCCAGCCGCCGCAACGCCGTCTGCGCGACGGGGAGATCGATCAGGATCCTGACGCCTTGCGCGAAGGCGAAGGCGATCGTGCCCGGCCGGGAGGACGCGGAGGGATCGTCGGCGACCTCGGAGACGTCGGCGGCCAGATGATAGGCCGAGAGCGACAATTCCTCCTCGGCCCGCCGCAGCGCCAGCCCGGCGCGGCAGAACAATGTCTGGCGGAAGAAGCGGCCGACGATCAGGTCGAGCGCCTGCTGGCGCAACACGGGCGGCTCCGGCGCGATGTTCTCCAGGATGTCGCGCGCCGGACCGCGCACCGCCTCGAACCGGCTGGGAAAGGACTCGTCGGCGAGATATTGCAGGCCGTGGCCTTCCGCCGCTCTCACCACCTCGGTCACGCTGAACGCCCGCGCGATCGGGTTCAGGTCGTCATGGTAGAGCACGTCGTCGGACAGGGCGTCGACCTGCTCGCAGCGGGCCCGTAGCGCCGCGCCGTAGAAGGATTTCGGATCGGCCGCCTCGGCCAGCGTCTTCAGCGCCAGCCGGGCCTGGCGGATCCGCGCCGCCGGCTCGACGATGTCGCGGGTGGCGAAGAGCATCACGTCGCGCGCCATGTCGCGCATGCGGCAGCCGGGCAGCGCGTTGTAGCTGACATAGGCGACGCCGTGCGGCGCGAGCAGGGTCCCGAAGATCTCCAGGATCCTGTCGCGGACCGGATCGGGCACCCAGGAATAGACGCCGTGGGCGATGATGTAGTCGAACTCCCCGAGTTCCGGCGTCACCGTCATGATGTCGCGATGAAGGAAGGCGATGTTGGCGAGCTCGAGCTCGTCGGCGCGCCGTTGCGCGTCGGCGATCGCGCTGGCCGAGAGATCGATCCCGACGAAGCGGCCCCGCGGGCTGGCGAAGGCGAGCGGCAGCAGGTTTCCTCCGGAGCCGCAGCCGAGTTCGAGCACCCGCGCCAGCGCGGCCGGCGCCGGCCTGAGTCCATGAGCGTAGGCGATGGTGGCGAGGCGGCGCGGCTGCGTCTGCGGAAAGGCGTGGCCGCGATAGGCGAGCGCGTCATAGGGGTTGGCGTCGTCGGGATCGGCTTCCGCGCCGGCCGGGCGGCCCTCCGGCGCTAACCCCAGGCCTGTCATCAGCAGTCGAGCACCTTGAATTCGACGCGGCGGTCGAGCGCGTCGCTGGCGTCGTCCTTGCCGGTTCCGATCAGGTTCTCGCGAAAGCCCACTCCGGTGGCGATCAGGCTCGTGCCGCCCGCCGGCGCGCCGGTCTTCAGCAGATCCATGACGAAATTGGCGCGCAGCACCGAAAGCCGGTCGTTGAGCGCAGCCGGGCCGGTGCGCGAGGTGTGGCCGACGATCTCGAGACAGGCCTTTTTCTGACGCATCCGCGCCGCGATCTGGCTCAGCCACATCGGATAGGGCTCGGTGAGCTTCGGATCGTCGACGAACTGGGTCGACCCCGGCCGGAACAGCAGCTTGACGAGGAGCTTGCGCGATTCGAGCCCGGCATCGACCAGAGCGGCGAAAGCCTCGACCGCCTCCTCGCGGCGGCCGAGCTTCTCGCTCGCGAGATAGACGCCGATGCGGACCCGGTGCTGGTCGCCGCCCGGCAGGCGTCTGGCCGAGCGGTAGAAGGCGAGCGCCTCGCGATAGCGCTGCGCCTCGTATTCGAGGATGCCGTCATTGATCAGCGCGCCGGCCGTCAGCCGCTCGACATAGGTCGGGTCGACCGCGTCGCCGAGCTTCGTGCCCTGGCAGGTCTTGACATAGGCGTCTGTCGCCGGGTCCTGCCCCCAGACCGGCGCGTCGCGATAATAGCCCGTCGGCGTGACGTCGACGCCTTCGGGGCGGGCGCGGGCGACCCCCTTCGAGACCACGGTCCTGGAGGCGAGATCGGCCAGGGTGAAGCAGATGCGGAAGGCGTCGCGCGGGCCCTGCGCGTCGCCGAGATTGTTGATCGCGGTGAAGGTGCCGACCAGGACGACCGGCCGGCGCGCCAGCGATTCCGAGTTGAACGGCAGCAGCGTGAAGCGGGGATGGGCGGTGCGGACGACCTCGGCGAGGGTCTCCTGCATCGCCCGCGTCGCCGTCGACTGCGCGCCGGATATGCCGTCGATCAGCGGATCGATCACGAACTCGACCGGACCGGCCGGCAGGTTCGCCTTGCCGAAGACATCGTCGGCGGCCCGGCGTACCGCGTCCGGATAGGGGATCGGCGTCGGCGGCGCGGGCTGCGCCAGCACGGCCGGCGCGCAGGCGAGCAGGCCGAAGAAGGCGAGACAACGACCGGCGCGGCGAAGGATCGATGACATGACGGCAGCCTTCCTGCTCAGGCGCGTTTGCGGCCTCAACGGCATTGCCTCAGCGCGTCCCGGACCTGGTTTGACAGATCGCCGATCTGCGCGCGCGCCAGGGCGCTGGAGCAGGCCGCCGGCGTCAGGCGTGCGGCCGGCGTCGCGGTCAGGGTCTCGCCCAGGCGGCGGTCGACCGGCGCCGGGCGCTGCGGCACGGTGAGCTGCACCGGCGGCTCCGGCGTCCCGAGCGTCAGCGAACCGAGGCGCGCCGCCATGGCCTGCTCCTGCATGCGCCGCTCCTCGTCGAGACGCCTGCGCTCGCCTTCGAGCGAGGCGAGTTCGGCATCCTTGCGGTCGAGTTCGGTGGCGAGGCGCTCCTTCTCGTCACGCCCGGCGGCGGCCTTGTCCGGCGCGGCACGCTGTGCCGGAAGGGGGGCGGTCACGAGCGCGGCCGCGCTCTCGGCGGCGCGGCGCGCCGGGCCCTCGGCTCCCTGCCGGCGCTCGCGCTCGGCCTGTTTCAGCCGCTCCAGCAGGGCCCGCTCGCGCTCGCCGAATTCACGCGAGAGCCGGTCGCGATCGCGCTCCCCGGCGGCGCGGCGCTCGATCAGGTCGAGCTTGGTGCGGGCGTCGATCGCGAAGAAGCTGGTCGGGAAGCGCTTGATGAAGCCGTTCAGGACCACCGGATCGTCGCTGGCGCGGACCGAGCGCCAGACATCGGCGTCGGTCTCCTCGCGATTGATGTAGAAGTCGCCGAGCAGCGAGAGCGAGAGTTCCGGCGTCTGCCGCCCGCCTGTCGCGTCGTGGACAACCTTCTGGACGCGGCGGAACATGCTCGCGATCTCGAGGCCGGGCGTCTGTATCTCCCGCAAGAGCGCGGCGGTGAACGGGCTGTTTCGGCCGACGCCGTCGGCGGCGACGTCGTTGGCCTGGGTGGCATAGGCCACGACCATGCCCTGCGACCGCGCGATCGGGGCGAGACCGTCGCCGACCGCGAAGCTGCGCGTCGCCTGCTTGCTCGCGAGCTGGCGCAGGAAGGGGTTGTTGCGGCAGGCGTCGAGCACCATGATCTTGACGCCCTTGGCGAAACTCAGCGCGGTGATGACGTCGCTCAGCCTGGTCGTCTCGTACTGGACGCTGACCTCGTCCTCGACCCTCGCCTCGACCGGGACGAGATAGTTCTCGCCGTTGAACTGAAAGCCGTGGCCGGCATAGTAGAACAGCACCGCATCGGCATCGCGCGCGAGGCGGGCGAAGCGCGTGACCGCCTGGTCCATGCCGCCCTTGTCGAGATCGAGCCCGTCGATCACCTCGAACCCGACCTTGCGCAGGGCGACCGTCATGTCGCGCGCGTCGTTGAGGGTGTTCGGCAATGGCTGCGCGTTGCGGTAGCTGGAATTGCCGATGACGAGCGCGACCCGCCTCTCCTCGGCCGAGGCCGGGAAGGCGAGGAGCTGGAACGCCAGCGCCAGCATCAGGACAAGTCTTGCGGACGGAGACATCAGTGGATTCCTGTAGGGAAGCTACCGGACGACGACGCCGGAATCCAGTCGAAATCCGCCGATTGCGGCCGGCGCGACAAATGTCAGCTTAAAAGAGGCTGACGATTTCTTGCTCTGGCAACGGCAGGATGATAGCATTCCCGTTCCTGTCGAACGTGGAGAGACGCGGATGTGCTTCGTCCGGCCTGGCCGGTTGCTCTGCGTCACGGCGTTCGTCGTGGCGCTGGCGACGATGTTCGCTCCGTTCGCCGAGGCGCAGCAGCGCAGCCCATCGCCTCGCGGCGCCAAACTCAGCTTCGTCGGACTGCAGAACGGCTCGCGCGTCGGCACGAAGTTCACCGTCCGTTTCGATATCAGCGGCATGGAGGTCGTCCCGGCCGGCACGGCGCGGCGCAACTCCGGCCACCACCACCTCCTGATCAACACGTCGCTGCCGCCGCTCGACCGCCCGATCCCGGCCGATTTCAACAATCTCCATTTCGGCGGCGGCCAGACCGAAACCGAACTCTCGCTGCCGCCCGGGCGGCACCGGCTGCAGCTCCTCTTCGCCGACCAGGATCACATCCCGCACGATCCTCCGGTGATGTCGGAGCCGATCGAGATCGAGGTCGTCGGCGCCGAGGAGAAGGCGCGTACGGCCTCGCCGCCGGGCGCGCGAGTCTTCTTCCGCGATATCGCCGACGGCGCCACGATCCCGCCGCGCGCGACGATCCGCTTCGGCGCCGAGAACATCGCGATCTCGCCGGCCGGGACGCCGAATCCCGGCGGCGGCCACCATCATCTCCTGATCGACACCGAGACCCCGCCGCTCGACCGCGAAATCCCCAGCGATTTCAACAATGTCCATTTCGGCCGCGGCCAGACGGAAACCGAACTCAACCTGCCGCCCGGCGAGCATACGCTGCAATTGCTGATGGGCGACCAAGACCATGTCCCGCACGACCCGCCGGTGATGTCGCGGAAGATCCGGATCCGCGTCGCCGAAGGGGCGAGCGCCCCGGCCCCGGCCCCGGCGCCGGCCGCCGCTCCAGGCTCGACGCGCAAGCCCTCCCCGCCGGATGCGGCGGTCTACTTCGTCTACCCGCGCGACGGCGCGACGATCTATCCGCGCTCGACCATCCGCTTCGGCCTGCGCAACATGGGCGTGGCGCCGGCGGGAATCGTCAAACCCAACACCGGCCATCACCATCTCATCATCGACGCGCCGACGCCGCCGCTCGACGCCGCGATCCCGTCCGACCTCAACAATCTGCATTTCGGCGGCGGCCAGACCGAGAAGGTGGTCACGCTCAAACCTGGATGGCACACGCTGCAGCTCATCCTCGCCGACGACCAGCATGTGCCGCACGACCCGCCGGTCATGTCCGAGCGCATCAAGGTCTTCGTCGGCAATCCCCGCAAGCCAACGGCACGCCGACGATGACCAGAACGATAACCCGACGGACGACGATGGCGGCGGGCCTGACCGCGCTGGCGACCTGCTGGCCGGTGGGTCGCCCGGCCGCCCAGCAACAGGTCGCGCAGCCGGCGCAGGCCGTCAAGCGACTGCCCTCGCCGCGCGGCGCGCAGGTCTATTTCCATTACCCGCTCGACGGGTTGAGCGTCCCGGAGCGCTTCACCGTCAGGATCGGCCTGAAGGAGATGGGCGTCGCCCCTGCCGGCGTGACCACGCCTGCGACGGGGCACCATCATCTGCTGATCGATGTCGAGACGATCGCGCTGGACCAGCCGATCCCCTCCGACTACAACCATATCCATCTCGGCAATGGCCAGACCGAGGTCGTCGTCACGCTGCCCAAGGGGCGGCATACCTTGCAGCTCTTGCTTGGCGATTACCTGCATGTGCCGCATGATCCTCCGGTGATGTCGCAGAAGATCAGGATCAATGTCCGTTAGGTCCAGACCCGACGCTCCGACCGCCAGCGCCCGCCCATTCCTCGCCGTGACGCGGGCGATCGCGGCGTGCGCGCTTGCGACCGCCGCCTTCGGCTGGCTCGTCCTCGCCGGCCCCGCCATCGCGCAGCCGGCCGATGGCGCGCAGGCACGCGTGGCGCTGGTGATCGGCAATGCGCGCTATGGATCGGCAGTGCTGCCCGTGGCCGACCAGGCGCGGTCGGCGGCGGAGGCGCTGCGCCAGGGCGGATTCGACGTGGTCGCGGCCGAGGACACCTCGCGCACCGAACTGGCGCTCGCGATCGCCGAGTTCTCCACGCGGCTCCGGCGCGACGGGCTCGCGGTCGTGTTCTACGCCGGCCAGGCGGTGCAGTCGCGCGGGCGCAATCTGCTTGTGCCGGTGGATACGCCTTCCCGATCGGCGCAGGAGGTGCTCGACCGCGCCTTCGATCTCGACGTCCTGATCGACGCGCTGATCGTCTCGCGTCCGCGCAGCGCGCTCGTGCTGCTCGATGCGAGCCGCGAGAACCCGTGGCAGGAAGCGATCGACGGCAAGCTCAAGGGGCTCGCGGCGATCGATAAGATGGAGACGATCGCCGTCGCCGCGACCGCCCAGCCCGGACGCACGGTGCGCGACGACGCGCCTATCGAGACCGGAGCCGTCGCCGAATGGCTCAAGGCGATCCGGACGGCCAATCTCGACATGACCGCCGCGCTGACGCGGGCGCGCAACGCCGCCGCCAGGCAGCCGCGCGCGCACCAGCCGTTCTGGCTGTCCTCGGCCCCGCCGGCCGGGCTCATCGTGACATTGCCGGCGCGCGCGCCGCAGGTTGCGCAGACGACGCGCGCGGTGATCTCGCCGGTCGATCCGCCCGGAACCTCCGGCCAGCCCGACACCTACGAACTCTCTTTCTGGGAATCGATCCGCTCGAGCGAAAACGCGGCCGAGTACCGGGCTTATCTCGACGCTTATCCGAACGGGCGCTTCGCGGCCCTGGCGCGGGCGCGCGAGCAGTCCTACCGGTCGCGCGAAGGGCAGTCCTTCGCCAGCGCCACGCCGCCGCCGGGGCCGGCGCGCCCGCAGGCGAGCCCGACCGCGCCGGCGGTTCCGGCGCCGCCTGCCGCATCTGCGCCGCCCGCACCCTCGCCGCCCTCCAGCGACCGCACGCTGCGCGACTGCTCCGACTGTCCGGAGATGGCGCTGGTGCCGGCCGGCAGTTTCGAGATGGGCTCGAACGAGATGTTCGAGTTCGAGAAGCCCGTCCATGCCGTGACGCTGAAGAGCTTCTATATCGGCGTCAACGAGATCACCTTCGCGCAGTGGGACGCCTGCGTCGACCAGGGCGGCTGCCAGTACCGGCCGAGCGATCGCGGGCTCGGCCGCGGCGAGCGCCCGGTCACCGACATCCACTGGGACGACGCCAACGCCTATGCCGCCTGGCTCTCGGCCCGGACCGGGAAACGCTACCGGCTGCCGACCGAAAGCGAATGGGAATACGCCGCCCGCGCCGGCTCGAAGACGAGCTATCCCTGGGGCGCCGCGATCGAGGTCGACAAGGCCAACTGCAATGGCTGCAATCCGCAACCGCGCCGGCAGGCAACCCCGGTCGGGCAGTTTCCGGCCAACGCCTTCGGACTCCGCGACATGGCGGGCAACGCCGCCGAATGGGTCGCCGATTGCTGGAGCGAGAACTACCGCGCCAAGTCGCGCGATGGCTCGGCCTTCGCCACGCCGGGCTGCCGCGAACGCGTGCTGCGGGGCGGCTCGTTCAACAACGACCCGCGCTACCTGCGCTCGGCCGCGCGCTTCAAATACGAATCGAACGTGCGCTTCTACACCAACGGCATGCGCGTGGTCCGGGAGCTCTGACGCGTAACGGCCCGCCGACCGGCTTCGGTCGGTCCTGTTTGATTTTCGAGCCCTTCATGACGATGTCGCGGCTCGCCTTGGCCTTGACGCGCCGTTCGCGTTGATCGTGATGTCCCTGCCTTTGAGATCGACCGCGCCGTCCTTCTCGATGGTGAGCGCGCGCCGCCGCTCTGGATCGAGAGCGCTCCGCCGACGGCGATGTCGGCCAACGCACCGGCGACGAGGTTGAACTGGGCGGCCGTGGTGATCGTGGTCTGGCTGCTGGTGATGGTCGGCGCGCCGCCGGAGCGGATTTCGGCGCGATTGCCGGAAACGAGCAGGTTGCCGGCGGCGAGCGCGAGCGAGCCGCGCGACGCCACGGTCATCCGGCCCTGGCGGCGAGGACGAGCGCGCCTGGCGTATTGATGGCGATACCGCCGGCATGGAGGTCGATGACGTCGAGCCGCGCCTTGATGGGCGCTTCCAGCGCCGCGGTCCGGCGCGTCGGCGAAGCGACATCCTCCGCCATGGCGTCCTCCCGCGATACGCCTCGCCGACCTCGCGAAACACCTCCCCGACGAGGACCGCCAGCGCGGGGCCGTTAGCCGGTCATCGAGCGGCCTCAGGCCAGCCCCAGCATCCTGCGCGCCAGACCGCTGTCCGGCGCGCCGCCGGCGAAATCGTCGAAAGCGGTCGCGGTGACGCGGATGATGTGCTCGGCGATGAATGTCGCGCCTTCCCGCGCGCCGTCCTCCGGGTGCTTCAGCGCGCATTCCCATTCGAGCACGGCCCAGCCCTCGAAGCCGTATTGCGCCAGCTTCGAGAACACCGCCCTGAAGTCGACCTGCCCGTCGCCGGGCGAGCGGAACCGGGCGGCGCGGTCGAGCCAGGGCGCATAGCCCGAATAGACGCCCTGCCGGCCGGTCGGGCGGAACTCGGCGTCCTTGACGTGGAAGGCGCTGATGCGGGCGTGATAGATGTCGATGAAGGCGAGATAGTCGAGCTGCTGCAGCAGGAAATGCGAGGGGTCGTAGTTGATCCGGCAGCGCGGATGGTCGTCGAGCCGGTCGAGGAACAGCTCGAAGGTCGCGCCGTCGAAGACGTCCTCGCCCGGATGGATCTCGAAGCCGACATCGATACCCTCCGCGTCGTAGGCGTCCAGGATCGGCCGCCAGCGCCGCGCCAGCTCGGCGAAGGCCTCCTCCGCCAGCCCCGGCGGCCGCGGCGGCCACGGATAGTGGAAGGGCCAGGCCAGCGCGCCGGTGAAACTGACCGTGCCGGCCAGCCCGAGCCGTTTCGCGGCGCGGGCAGCCAGCCCCATCTGCGCGACGGCCCAGAGCTGCCGCTCGGCCGGCTTGCCGTGGAGATGCGCGGGCGCGAAGGCGTCGAAGGCCGCGTCGTAGGCCGGGTGCGCCGCGACGAGCTGGCCCTGCAGATGCGTCGAGAGCTCGGTGATCGCGATGCCGTTCTCGGCGGCGATGCCGACGATCTCGTCGCAATAGTTCTGAGACTCGGCGGCTCTGGCGAGATCGAGATAGCGCGCATCCCAGGACGGGATCTGCACGCCGCGATAGCCGAGCCCCGCCGCCCAGCGCGTGATCTCGCGCCAGGAGGAGAACGGCGCGGCGTCGCCGGCGAATTGCGCGAGGAAGATCGCGGGTCCCTTCATCGTCGCCGGCATCTGCAAAGCCTTTCGAGAACCAAGCCGGAGACGAGGTTGCAGCACCGGCCGCCCTCCCGTCCAGTTCTCGCCGGTCCGCGATGGCCATCGCTTTCGACCCGACTTACGTCATGATTTGGCCGAAGTTCGGTCTTGAACGGGATCGCCGCGCTCGCCTAGCCTCACCGGCGGAGCGGCCAGAAGACCGCTAAGAGGAAACATCGGGAGGCGGACATCGCCCTGCCCTGGCGCCAGTTAAGCCCCGGCGAGCTCTCGCTGCTGGAGACCGTGTTCTGGTCCGGCGGCTGCGCGCGCCATTCGCTGGCCGAGACGCTCTCGTTCTCGCGCAGCAAGACCAATGCGCTCACGGCCGGACTTCTCGCGCAGGGCCTGCTCGACGAGGTCGGCGTCCGGCATTCGACCGGCGGCCGGCGGCCGGAGACGCTCAGGCTCCATGGCGATGTCGGCGTCGTCTTCGGCGTCGATATCGGCGCGACCAGCCTCGACCTCGCCCTGCTGCGGCCGGACCTCTCCATCGTCGCGCGCCATTCGCAGGCCGCCGACGTCCAGGCCGGCCCGGGGCCGATCATGGCGCGGCTGCGGGCGCTGATGCCGAAAATGCTCGCCGATAACGGACTGTCTCCGGACGACGTGCTCTCGGTCGGCATCGGCGTGCCGGGGCCGGTCAATTTCGCGGTCGGCCAGTTGGTCAATCCGCCGCTGATGCCGGGCTGGGATTCGTTCTCCATCCGCGACGACATGCGCGAGGTCACGCCGGTTCCCGTCTACGTCGACAACGACGTCAACCTGATGGCGCTCGGCGTGCTCTGGCGGCTGCACCGGCAGATCGAGAACTTCCTCGTCATCAAGATTGGCACCGGCATCGGCTGCGGCATCGTCTGCCATGGCGAGCTCTATCGCGGCGCGACCGGCTCGGCCGGCGATATCGGCCATATCGGACTCGATCCCGAGGGCCCGCTCTGCCGCTGCGGCAATCGCGGCTGCGTCGAGGCCATGGCCGCGGCGCCCGCCATCGTCGCGATGGCGCTGGAGGCCGCGCAATCGGGCAAAAGCCCCTGGCTCGCGGATCGGCTCGAAGCGGCCGGCAAGCTGGAGGCGGTCGATGTCGGCGCGGCCAGCCGCGCGGGCGACTCCGCCGCGGATGCGATCGTCAGGCGCTGCGGCCATCTGATCGGGCAGGTGCTGGCGGCGCTGGTCAATTTCTACAACCCCTCGCACATCTTCATCGGGGGCGGCGTCTCCGCCATCGGCCCGATGTTCCTGGCCGCGATCCGCCAGAGCGTGAACCAGCGCTCGCTCGCGCTTTCCACGCGCCATCTCGAGGTGACCTATGCGCCGCTCGGCGGCGATGCCGGGCTGGTCGGCGCCGGCGTTCTCGCCATGCGCGAGGCCTTGCGCAACGGAAGGGCCGCCGCATGAGCGCGCCCGTGTCCAGCAGAGGCGTCGGCGTCTCGTTCGACGGCGTCGTCAAGCGCTTCGGGCCGGTTGAGGTGCTGCACGGCGTCTCGTTTTCGCTCGAACCCGGCCGCGTCTACGGCCTGCTCGGCGAGAACGGCGCCGGCAAATCGACGCTGATGAGGATCCTCGCCGGCTTCGAGCAGGCGAGCGAGGGACGGGTCGCGATCGACGGCGAGCCGGTCTCCTTCCGCAGTTCGCGCGAGGCCGAGGCGCGCGGCATCGTCCTGATCCATCAGGAGTTCAGCCTCGCCGACGACCTCAGCATCGCCGGCAACGTCTTCCTCGGCCATGAGCGCCGCACGGGCTGGTTCCTCGACGAGCGCGCCATGCGCGCGGAGACAGAATCGGCGCTCAGGCAGGTCGGGCTCGACATCGACCCGGCGACGCCGGTGCGCCGGCTGATCGTCGCCGAGAAGCAACTGGTCGAGATCGCGAAAGCCCTGTCGCGCAAGGCGCGGCTTCTGATCATGGACGAGCCGACCGCGACGCTGACGCCGTCCGAGGCCGCGCGCCTGTTCGCGCTGATCCGGCAGATGCGGGCGGACGGTGTCACCGTGATCTACATCTCGCACAAGCTCGACGAGGTCGAGGCCATCACCGACGAGATCGTCGTGATGCGCGACGGCCGCTTCGTCGGGCGCGCCGCGACGGCCTCGGTCACGCGCCACGCCATGGCCACGATGATGGTCGGCCGCGAGATGGCGGACCTGTTTCCGCCGCGCCTGCGCGTCGATGAGGCGCTTCAGCCGGCGCTGCGCGCCCGCGAGGTCAGCGTGCCGGGATGGGCCAGGGATGCGAGCTTCGAGGTCCGCCCCGGCGAAATCCTCGGCTTCGCCGGTCTCGTCGGCGCGGGCCGCACCGAACTGTTCGAGGGCATTCTGGGCCTGCGTCCGGCGACCGGAGAGGTCGAGGTCGAGGGCAAGCCGCTGACGATCGGCTCGCTGCGCGAGGCGACGAGGCGCGGGCTGAGCTATCTGAGCGAGGACCGCAAGGGCAAGGGCCTGCATGTCGACTTTCCCTTGAGGCCGAACCTGACGCTGATGGCGCTGGAGCGCTATGCGAAACCCTGGCTCGACCCATCGGCCGAGAAGCAGGCGCTGGCCCGGGCGATCGGCGATTTCGGGATCCGCGCCGGCTCGCCCGGCGTCAGGGCCTCGTCGCTCTCCGGCGGCAACCAGCAGAAGCTGGCGCTGGCCAAGGTGCTCCATCCCGATCCCCGCGTCGTCATCCTCGACGAGCCGACGCGCGGCGTCGATGTCGGCGCCAAGCGCGAGATCTATTTCCTGATCCAGCGCCTGGCGCGGCAGGGGCTGGCGGTGATCGTCATCTCGTCGGAACTGCTGGAGCTGATCGGCCTCGCCCACCGCGTCTGCGTGATGCGGGCCGGCCGCATCGTCGCGACGCTCGGCGGCGACGAGTTGACCGAGGACATCATGATCGCCCACGCCACGGGGACGCGGCATGTCGCAGCCTGAAACGCAAGTCACGACCGAGGCCGGATCGCGCCGGAGCGAGGCGAAGGCGTCCTTCGCGGAGCGCCTCGGCAGCATCGGGCCGGTCGCGGGCCTGATCGCGCTCTGCATCGTCGGCACGCTGCTCAATGGCGACTTCGCCACGCCCGACAACCTGATGAACGTGCTCACCCGCACCGCCTTCATCGGCATCATCGCGGTGGGCATGTGCTTCGTCATCATCCTCGGCGGCATCGACCTCTCGGTCGGTTCGATGGCGGCGCTGATCGCCGGCTGCGTCATCATGTTCATGAACTGGGCCGCGCCCGCGCTCGGCTCAGACTTGCTCGCGGTCGTGCTCGGCGCGGGGCTGGCGGTCGTGCTGGGCGCGCTGTTCGGGCTGATCCACGGCGTGCTGATCGCGAAGGGCAGGATCGAGCCCTTCATCGTGACGCTCGGCACGCTCGGCATCTTCCGCGCCTATCTGACCTATTTCGCCGATGGCGGCGCGCTGACGCTGTCCAACACCCTCGCCGACCTCTACGCGCCGGTCTATTACGGCAGCGCGCTCGGCGTGCCCGTGCCGGTCTGGGTCTTCCTCGCGGTCGCGCTCGTCGGAGCGCTGATCCTGAACAAGACCGCCTATGGCCGCTACGTCCAGGCGATCGGCTCGAACGAGACCGTGGCGCGCTACGCCGCCGTCGACGTCGATCTGATCAAGATCGCGACCTACACGCTGCTCGGCATCTGCGTCGGCATCGCGACCCTGCTCTACGTGCCGCGGCTCGGCTCGGCCTCGCCGACCACCGGCCTGCTCTGGGAGCTCGAGGCGATCGCCTCCGTCATCGTCGGCGGAGCCGCGCTGAAAGGCGGCCAGGGCAGCATCGCCGGCACCGTCATCGGCGCGATCCTGCTCTCGGTGATCAGCAACATCCTCAATCTGACGAGCATCATCAGCGTCTACCTGAACGCAGCCGTGCAGGGCTTCGTCATCATCACCGTCGCGTTTCTGCAGAAGGGCCGCCGCTAGGGCGCGGCTCACAAAAGGGAGAGAAGACCATGCCGTTCCAGACCAGACGCAACCTGCTGACATCGGCCGCAGCCGCCGTCGCGCTCGGCTTCGCCGGCCATGTCTCCGCCGCCGAACCGGTCAATCTCGGCGTCTCGATCCCGGCCGCGACCCACAGTTTCATGGGCGGGATCAACTACTGGGCCAACCAGGCCAAGAAGGATCTCGAGGCCAGGAACAAGGACCTCAGGATCACGATCCGTACAGCCGCCAACGCGACCGAGCAGGCGAACCAGCTCCAGGACCTGAGCTCGGTCAACAAGATCAACGCGCTCGTCGTCTTCCCCTTCGAGTCGGCTGCGCTGACGCGGCCGGTCGCGAATGTGAAGGCCAAGGGGGCCTATGTGACCGTGGTCGATCGCGGCCTGACCGACACCTCGGCGCAGGACGCCTATGTCGCCGGCGACAACACCGCCTTCGGCAGGATCCCGGCCGAATACATCGCCAGGATGCTGGGCGGAAAGGGCAATGTCGTCGCGCTGCGCGGCATCCCGACCACGCTCGACACCGAGCGCATGGAGGCCTTCGCCGGCGTGCTCAAGGCCTATCCGGACATCAAGCTGCTCGACGCGAAATTCGCCAACTGGAACCGCGACGACGCCTTCAAGGTGACGCAGGACTTCCTGACGCGCTTCAAGGAGATCGACGCCTTCTGGGCGGCGGACGACGACATGGCCTTCGGGGCGCTGCGCGCGATCGAGCAGGCCGGGCGCAAGGACATCAGGCTGATCTTCGGCGGCGCCGGGGCCAAGGACATGGTCAAGGTCATCCTCGACGGCTCCGATCCCCGCATCGGCGCCAATGTCAGCTACTCGCCGAAATTCATCTACGACGCGATCAAGCTGACGGCCGAGGCGCGGCTGAAGGGCGAGAAGCTGCCGGCGACGACGATCATCCCCTCGGTGCTGATCGACAAGACCAACGCCAAGGACTTCTACTTCCCCGACTCGCCGTTCTGAACCCGGCGCCCCTTCCCGCGGCCGCCGCCTTCGCGGCGGCCGACCTGCCATGATGGACGATGCCATGAGCGAGGAAACCCCGCGCAAGCTGCGCTATGCGATGATCGGCGGCGGGCGCGACGCCTTCATCGGCGCGGTGCATCGCCACGCCATCGCGCTCGACGGGCTTGCCGAACTCGCCGCCGGCGCGCTGTCGTCGACGCCCGAGCGCGCGCTGGCCTCGGGGCGGGCGCTGGGGCTCGCGAGCGAGCGCAATCACGGAAGCTGGCAGGATCTGCTCGACGACGAGCTGAAACGCGCGGCCGGCGAGCGCATCGACCTCGTCTCGATCGTCACGCCGACCGATACGCATTTCGAGATCGCGCGGGCCTTCGTCGAATCAGGCTTCCATGTCGTCTGCGACAAGCCGCTGGTCCATACCGGCGAGCAGGCCGACGCGCTCGTCGCGGCGGTCGCCGCGCGCGGCGCGGTCTTCGGCGTGACCTACAACTATACCGGCTACCCGATGGTGCGGCAGGCGCGCGAGATGGTGCGCGCGGGCGTGATCGGCCCGGTCCGCAAGGTCGTTGTCGAATACAACCAGGGCTGGCTCGCGACCGCGCTGGAGGAGACCGGCAACAAGCAGGCGGGCTGGCGCACCGATCCGGCCCGCGGCGGGCTCGCCGGCGCGCTCGGCGACATCGGCTCCCACGCGGAAAACCTCGTCGCCACCGTGACGGGACTTCGGATCGAGGAACTGGTCGCCGACCTGACCGCGCTCGTGCCGGGACGCGCGCTCGACGACGACGCCAGCGTGCTGCTGCGCTTCGAGGGCGGGGCGCGCGGCGTGCTCGTCGCCTCGCAGGTCAACGCCGGGCTGGAGAACGATCTGCGCCTGCGCGTCTCGGGCGCGCTCGGCACGCTGGAATGGCGACAGGAAAGGCCCAGCCGCCTGGTGCATTACCGGCTCGACGGCGCGAAGCAGATCCTGACCCGCGGCTCGCCCTGGCTTAGCGCCTCGGCCCAGGCCGCGAGCCGCATCCCGGCCGGCCACCCCGAAGGCTTCATCGAGGCCTTCGCCAACATCTACCGCGGCGTCGCGGCCGATATACGTGCCCGGCGGGCCGGCGGCGTGACCGACCCGCTCGCCGCCGACTATCCCCGAGTCGAGGACGGCGCGCGCGGCGTGCATTTCATCGAGCGCGCCGTGGAATCCTCGCGACGGGGGCGCTGGCTGACGCTCGGCTGAGCGATGCGGTTCGATCGTGGCGCAGCCTCGATCCGGGCCGCCCTGCCCGGCGCCGGCCGATAACGCGTTTCCCATCTCGGCGGCTATCGGCTATGGCTTGCGCGCGTCAGTCCCCGGTCCTGCTTCCAAGGCCGGCGAAATTCCTCTGCCGATGGATGGCCCGATGTTTCCCAAGCCTCTGCCCGAGCTCTTCCCGAACACCTTCGACTACGAGTCGCTTCCGATGGTGAAGCCGACCGGCTTCCGCGAATACGACGCGCGCTGGTTCTTCGGCAAAGAGTTGAACCTGATGGGCGTGCAGGCCGTCGGCATGGGGCTCGGCACGCTGATCCGGCGCATGGGCGTCAAGCCGGAGATCGTCACCGGACACGATTTCCGCGGCTATTCCTCCTCGATCAAGATGGCGCTGGTCACCGGCCTGATGGCGGCCGGCTGCAAGGTCCACGATATCGGGCTCGCCATGTCGCCGATGGCCTATTTCGCGCAGTTTTCGCTCGACGTGCCCTGCGTCGCCATGGTCACCGCCTCGCATAACGACAATGGCTGGACCGGCATCAAGATGGGCGCGCAGCGTCCCGTCACCTTCGGCCCCGACGAGATGGGGCGGCTGCGCGACATCGTGCTGGCCGGCGATTTCGACCTGTCCGGCGGCGGCTCCTATCAGTTCGTGCCGGACTTCCCGGAGGTCTACTTCAAGGACCTGACCAGCCGCCCGAAGATCACGCGCAAGCTCCGCGTCATCGCCGCCTGCGGCAACGGCACGGCCGGCGCGTTCGCGCCGAAGATCCTGGAGGCGCTCGGCTGCGAGGTCATCCCGATGGATGCCAAGCTCGACCACACCTTTCCGCGCTACAATCCCAACCCCGAAGACATGAAGATGCTTCACGCCATGGCCGACGCCGTGAAGGAGCACGGCGCCGATGTCGCGCTCGGCTTCGACGGCGACGGCGACCGCTGCGGCGTCGTCGACAACCATGGCGAGGAGATCTTCGCCGACAAGATCGGCGTGATGCTGGCGCGCGATCTGGGCAAGCTCCATCCGGGCGCGCAGTTCGTCGTCGACGTCAAGTCGACCGGCCTGTTCGACACCGATCCGGAGTTGCAGCGCCTCGGCGTCAAGACCGATTACTGGAAGACCGGCCACTCCTACATCAAGCGCCGCGTGCGCGACCTGAACGCGCTCGCCGGCTTCGAGAAGTCCGGCCACTTCTTCTTCAACGCCCCGGTCGGGCGCGGCTATGACGACGGCGTCGTCACCGCGATCGCGGTGATCGACATGCTCGACCGCAACCCGGGCAAGTCGATGGCCGAACTCTACGCCGCCGTGCCCAAGACCTGGGGCACGCCGACCATGGCGGCCAAATGCGCCGACGAGATCAAATACGAGGTCTCCGATCGCGTCACCAAGGCGGTGGAGGCGATGCAGGCGAAAGGCGAGAGCTTCGCCGGCCAGCCGATCCGTTCGGTCGTCACCGTCAACGGCGTGCGCGTCACGACGCAGGACGGCAGCTGGGCGCTGGTGCGCGCCTCGTCCAACAAGCCGGAGTTGGTCGTGGTCTGCGAGAGCCCGGTCTCGGAAGCGCGCATGCGCGAGATGTTCGCCGCGATCGACGGCGTGCTGCGGAGCAACCCGGAAGTGGGGGCCTACAACCAGACGATCTGACGATCCGACGCGGGCATGCTTCAGAAGCCCGGGCACATCGGCGTCGCGGGCGTTCCCGTGCGCTCGACCTGCTCGACGCTGCCCACGCCGCCAACCTTGCCGATGCGCGGGCGCATGTAGATCGGCGTATCGCCAATGCTGATCGTGCCAGTGATCATGTATCCGATCACCGGCGCGAAATCATAAGACGCCCGCGCCATGATCAGCGAGGTGTTGGGAACCCGGAGGTCGCTCGGCAGCGTCACGGCCGCACCGCGCGCGAGCGCGGTCGAGTTGCGCTGGGCGCTCCAGCAGACCCTGGCCGCGCCGGCCGCGTCGATCACCACGCTCGAGATCACCATGCGCGTCGCGCCCGCCGAATAGGGCGTCATCACCGAGAGCGCGGCATCGAAGATGTTGCCGAGATCGGTGTCGTTGAGGGAAGACGTTTGCGCCGTCAGGTCTGCCAAAGCGCGGTTGAGCTGCGTCACCTTGCGATCGGCCATGACCGCCTGGGCCGTTTCGACGACGCCGAAATAGACCGCCAGCAGGGCCGGCAGGATCATCGCGAACTCGACGGCGGCGACGCCGCGACGATCGGCGGCGACACGCCTGACGAGGCGGCGCAGCGCGGCGCGGTTGCGGCCTGGCGAGAAGGCGCGGCGGAGCTTGATCGGGATCATGTCGCGGGCACGAACGGTTCGGACTTGAAGGTGGTCGAGGCGACGAGCGCGCGCTTGCCAGCGCCGATATTGGCGAGAGCCGTGCTCCATCGCGCGAAGATCAGGTCGTATTCCAGCACCGCCCTGACCACGACGATCTGGCCGGGCCCGGTCTGGTTGTAGCTGAAGCCGTTGGTGTTGAGCGAGCCGCCGCTGACCGGATTCGAAGCCGACGTTCCCGACTGCGCCCCCGAGAACGAGGCATAGCTGCGCACGTCGATGAACACCCTCGAGCAATTGACGAGCGCCGGCGCCTGGGCGCAGACGGCGTCGCGGAAGGCGGCGGTGTTCGCGGCGTTGCCGGCCGACGCCGGATATGTGGACTGCGCCTGCCCCGTCAGGACCTGCCGCGAGGCCTGCGTCACGGCTTCCTCCAGAACCTGGTTGGTCCAGAACATCAGCGCGGTTTCGAATATGGCGAACAGCAACGCAAGGAAGGGCGTCAGCACCAACGCGAACTCGACTGCGGTCGCGCCGTCCTGATCGCGTCGAAAGCGGCCGAGGAGGCCGCGCCGCCTGGGAACTGGCAGGGTCTCGGTAGGGGCCGGTTGGTCCGTCATGCGCTTCTGGCGTCCGGTTTTCATTCAGGTTTCCGACTGAAATCTAGCCGAAAACACTTGCCGATCCGTTAGAGTCGCCTCGCGCTACGATTTGAGGCCGTTAGCGAAGCGTTCACCTTCGCTCAGGCCGCCTTTTCGCACCCTCTGCGGTTATTTCGGGGCTCCGGTCGCGGCGGCGCTCCGGCTGGCCGCCTGGCCTCCGACCTCTCCGAAAAAGCGCTGGACGTCCCCGAGCCTGACCGTCGGCTGGCAGGATGGCGTGCAGGAATAGCTTTCGCGCTCGAGCCCGCGCTGCACCGTCAGCACTGAATCGGACGCCGCGCCCACGCGCACGAGCGATTCCGCCAGCAGCGCGCCGCTGGCGTCGAGGGCGATCAGATTGGTGACGCCGAAACTCTTGCCGGTCACCACCATCACGCCATTGCGCTGGACCGAGACGTCGGCGATGCCGGGATTGCCGACGATCACCGTCTGCGCCTTCTCCGGCAAACGCACGACCTTGGCGTAGTCGACCATCACCGCGACCGTTTCCGGCACAGTCGTCTGGGCGGCGACGGCGGCGCCGGATGCGCCTAGGGCCAGCCCGGATGCGAGCAGGATCGCGGCGGGACGGGAGCCGGCGCGCCGCGGCCCGGCGACATGCGAAACAGCGGACATGGACTGCGCCTCAAGATTTGCCACCCGTGCAGGAAAGCGCAGAATGATGAATCAATCCCTAACGAACGTCCGCCGAGGGCTTTGAGCGGCGAGAATTCGGCCGGCTTCATCGGATTGTTTCAGGGCCATACCGCTTCCGGGCGAACTCCCCGCGAGACGGAAACAGATTATAATCTTCAATTCCAGGGAAAGATACTGCATGTAACTCGCATCCCAGCGCATGCCTACCATCGTGATTGTATTTAGTCTTATCAATTCAGCGTTAACCATCGGAAGCACGTTTCCGGATTCGAGCGAATTCTTCAATCCCTTTAATAGATCGGCAAGAGGAGCGCGGTAATGTCCATGTGTCGCTGACCGAAGCCGTTCAGAGCGAAGGCAGCAGTCAAACCGTGGTGTAACAAGGAGTTCTCCCATGACCAATCTCTTCGCTCGTTTCGTCAAGGACGAATCCGGCGCGACCGCCATCGAATACGGCCTGATCGCCGCCCTCGTCGCCGTGATCTGCATCACCGGCCTGACGCTGCTCGGCAACAACCTGACGGCGCTGTTCACGCGTATCGCCAACCGCCTGACCGGCGTCGGCTAATCCCGCGCCGCATGTCTGATCGTCGAACGCCCCGGCCAACGCCGGGGCGTTCTGCGTCCAAGCCTCCCGCATCGCGAGCTTTCTTCCTCTCCCGGTAAGGCTTTGGTGAGAGGCAGAGGTCATGATGCAGCCTACCCATTCGAGGATCGACGGATGTCGCTGTCGCTGATCGCCCTGCTCGTCGTCTTCCCGGCCGCCATGGCCTTCGCCGCGGCGAGCGACCTCGTCTCGATGACGATCTCGAACAGGTTATGCCTTCTGCTGCTCGTCGCCTTCGCGCTCTGCGCCGGCCTGCTCGGACTGTCCTGGAGCCAGATCGGCTGGCATCTCGCGGCCGGCGGCCTCGTTCTGGCGATCTGCTTCGGCCTCTTCGCCGCGGGCTGGATCGGCGGCGGCGACGCCAAGCTCGCGGCGGCGACCGCGCTCTGGTTCGGTTTCGGCCAGCTCCTGCCCTATTTTCTGCTCGCGGCCTTCTTCGGCGGGGTTCTGACCCTGCTTCTGCTAAACTTCCGCTGGGCGCCCCTGCCGGCCATCGCCGCGCGCTGGTCGTGGGCGCAGCGCCTGCACGCCGCCAATCAGGGCGTGCCCTACGGCGTCGCGCTGGGATTCTCGGCGCTGTTCATCCTGCCGCACACGTCCCTCTGGAAGGCCGCCATCGGCGTCTGAACGGAGCGCGGATCGCCGCCGCGCAAGGCGGTCGGGAAAAAAAGATACGTCCGATTAACCATAAGTTGACGATTTCGACCGCAGCATCCTCGCCGAGCGCCAACTCGTTTTGGCTGAGGGTCTGTCGCAATGAGTCCCGCCCGCATCATCGTTCTGGTCGTGGCCCTGCTCGCCGGCGTCGGTGCGGCCGTGCTGATCCAGCAGCCGTCGCAGACCCCGGCGCCGGCGGCCCGCATCGAGGCGGCTCCGACCGTGCCCGTGCTGGTGGCCGCCGCCGACATCCCCCTCGGCAACACCATTTCCGCCACCGATCTGCGCTGGCTCGACTGGCCCGCGGCCGGCGTTCCGGCCGGCGTCGTGCGCAAGGATGAGGCGCCCCAGGCCGAGGCCGAGCTGGTCGGCCAGGTCGCGCGCTACGCCTTGCTCGGTTCCGAGCCGATCCGCCGTGAGAAGCTGATCAAGACGGACGGCACCGGCTTTCTCTCCGCGGTGCTGCCGTCCGGCAGACGCGCCATCGCGATCTCGACCGACAGCCGCGGCGCCAACACGGCCGGCGGCTTCATCCTGCCGAACGACCGCGTCGACGTGATCCGCACCTACAAGGAGGAGGCGCCGGGCCAGCCCGAGACCTTCCTCAGCCAGACCATCCTAACCAATGTGCGCGTGCTGGCGATCGGCCAGAACATCCAGGAGCGAAACGGCGAGAAGGTCGTCATCGGCGAAACGGCGACCCTCGAGCTTCTTCCCCGCCAGGTCGAAATCGTCGCCCAGGGCCAGCGCAGCGGCGCCCTGTCGCTGGCGCTCCGCAGCCTCAAGGATGCAGGCGAAGCCGACCAGGCGGTCGATGACGGCGCACTGACCCTCGTGCGCCACGGCGTCACCAGCAGAAGCGTGAAACCATGACCGTCAAACGCACCGCAATCCCCGCCGCGCTCGTTCTGCTGCTCGCCGGGCCAGCGCTGGCCCAGTCGACCGGGCCGGCCCCGGTCCTGAATGTCGGGGCGAGCGAGCATGCGATCTCGCGCAAGCTCGATCTCTCGATCGGCCGATCCCTGATCGTCGAGCTGCCGCGCGACGCCAAGGAGGTCTTCGTCGCCAATCCGAAGGTGGCCAACGCGGTCGTCCGCTCGGCCCGCAAGCTCTTCATCATCGGCATCGCCGACGGCAACACCTCGATGTTCGTCATCGACGCCGAGGGCCGGCAGATCTCGGCGCTCGAGATCGAGGTCGGGCGCGATCTCAACGTGTTGCGCCAGACCCTGCGCAGCGCGATGCCGCGCGCCCAGATCGAGGTCAAGGCGGCCGGCACCTCGATCCTGCTGGTCGGCACCGTCGCCAACGCCTCCGAGGCGACGCAGGCCGTCGACATCGCCAACGCGTTCGTGGGCACCGCGGGCGGCCTGTTCGCCACGAGCAAGGGCGCGGTGATCAACTCGCTCGCCATCCGCGGCCGCGACCAGGTCATGGTCAAGGTCGTCGTCTCCGAGGTCTCGCGCAAGGCGATCAAGCAGCTCGGCATCAATTCGACCGGCGAGTGGAAGCTCGGCAACTTCTCGGTTATGCCGTCGCTCGACAACCCGCTGCCGCTATCGCCGCAGGCGCTGTCGGCCACCGCGATCACCGCCGGGCTCGGCAATTCGACGAACTTCACCCTGCGCGCCCTGGAGCGCGCCGGCCTGTCGCGCGTGCTGGCCGAGCCGACCGTGACCGCGATCTCGGGCGAAAGCGCCAAGTTCACGGCCGGCGGCGAAGTTCCGGTTCCAAAGGGCTACACCTGTGATTTAAGCGCCCGGTGCACGCTGAACATCGAGTACCGGCCCGTCGGCGTGGCGCTGAACTTCACGCCGATCGTGCTGTCCGACAACAAGATCAGCATGCGCATCGCAACCGAGGTGACCGAGCTCGATTTCGAGAACCAGATTCGGCTGAGCGACAACAACCAGGCGGCCATCAACGCGCCGGCCTTCCGGGTCCGCAAGTCCGACACGACGGTCGAACTTCCCTCGGGCGGCACGCTCGCCACCGCCGGGCTGATCCAGCGCGTCTCGAAATCCTCGCTAAACGGCCTGCCCGGGCTGATGAACCTGCCGGTGATCGGCGTGCTGTTCCGCTCGCGCGACTACCAGCGCGAGGAGACGGAGCTGATGATCACCGCCACGCCCTACATCGCCAAGCCGATGGAGCCCAATCAGGTCCAGCGTCCCGATGACGGCTTCGTCGAGTCCCATGACGCGCAGGCCGTGCTGCTCGGGCGTCTCAACAAGATCTACGGCACCAATGGCGGGGCAGCGCCGCAGGCCTACAAGGGCCGCGTCGGCTTCATCGCGGACTGAGAGCGCCGGACAGGCGGCATAGGGATGGCGAGGTCATGATGGTTCGATCACAGCAAGGCAGCATGCGGCGCGGACCCGGCCTCGCGGCAGCGGTTGGAGCGGGGCTGCTGCTCGGCGCTTGCGCCGCCAAGGGCGACCTGACCGCCTCGATCACGCCGACCGACGTGCGCGACCGTCACCCGATCGTGCTGCGCGACGCGCCGCGCTCGCTCGACGTCTTCGTCGGCCGCGCCGGAGCGCCGCTCGATCCGCGCCAGGCCGAGGACGTCAGGGAATTCGCCCAGGAGTATCGCCGCAGCGGCCGCGGCGGGCTGGTCGCGCAGGTTCCGACCGGCACGCGCCGCGAGGCCGCCTCGAATGACGCGCTCGCCGGCATCCGCGCCGCGCTGGCGCGCGGCGGCGTGCCCGCCGCCTATCTCTCGGTCACGACCTACCAGGTCAACGATCCCGGCCTCGCCTCGCCGATCCGCCTGACTTTCGGCGCGCTCCAAGCCCAGGTGCCGCATTCCTGCGGCCAGTGGCCGAAGGACACCGGCGCTTCCGATTTCCAGAATTCCGCTTCCAACGAGCCCTACTGGAATTTCGGCTGCGCCAGCCAGGCGACGCTGGCCGCGCAGGTGGCCGATCCGATCGATCTGGTGAGGGCCCGCGGCGAGGGCCGATCCGACATGGTCAAGCGGATGAACGCCATCGGCAAGCTGCGCGAGGGCAAGGACCCCTCGACCCAGTACCGGCAGGAAACGCCCCAGATCAATTCCGCCGTCGGAGGCCGTTGATGGACGCCGAACAGGGCGCGCAGCCGCGTCATCAGGCCTTGGTCTCGGGCGAGGACGTCATCGCGCCGCTGCCGCGCATCACGCTGCAGGCCTTCTGCGAAACGCAGGGCGTGGCGGCGACCATGCAGGCGGCGATCGCCGACCGGCGCATGGACAAGGCCCATGCCCGCATCCAGATGGGCGGTCCGGCGGCCGCCGTCGAGGCGTTCCGCGCCGCGCCGACGCCCAACATCATCGTGCTGGAGACGGTCTCCGAGCCGGCATCGCTGATCGGCCATCTCGATTCGCTCTCCGAGAGCTGCGACGCCGGCACCAAGGTCGTCGTCATCGGGCATGTCAACGACGTCCAGCTCTATCGCGACCTGATCCGCCGCGGCGTCAGCGAGTATCTGATCGCGCCTCTTGGCACGCTCGACGTGCTGCGGACGCTGTCGGAGCTCTACGTCTCGGCGAGCGCCCGCAATCTCGGCCGCGTCATCGCGGTGCTCGGCGCCAAGGGCGGCGTCGGCGCCTCGACGGTCGCTCATAACGTCGCCTGGGCGATCGCGCGCAATCTCGACGCCCAGACCGTCATCGTCGATCTCGACATCCCCTTCGGCACGGCCGGTCTCGACTTCAACCAGGATCCGCCGCAGGGCGTCGCCGAGGCGGTGTTCGCCCCCGAGCGGCTCGACGCCAACATGCTCGACCGGCTGCTCTCGCGCTGCAGCGACAACCTCGGCCTGCTCGCCGCGCCGGCGATGCTGGACCGCACCATAGACCTTTCCGAGGATGCGTTCGACCAGCTCTTCGACCTGCTGCGCGCCAGCGTTCCCTGCGTGGTGCTCGATGTGCCGCATGTCTGGAGCGCCTGGGTCAAGCGGGCGCTGATCGGGGCCGACGAGGTCGTCGTCGTCGCGGCGCCCGAACTCGCCTCGCTGCGCAACGCCAAGAACCTGATCGATCTCGCGCGCGCCAGCCGGCCCAACGATTCAGGCGCGCGCCTGGTGCTGAACCAGGTCGGCGTGCCCAAGCGCCCGGAGATAGACGCGGCCGAATTCGCCAAGGCGCTCGGCGTCGAGGTCCTGACCTCGATCCCCTTCGACGCGCAGCTTTTCGGCACGGCCGCGAACAACGGCCAGATGATCGCCGAGGTCCAGCCCACCGGCAAGGTCAGCGAGGCCTTCGTCCAGATCGCCAGCGCCCTGACCGGGCGCGGCGAGGCCAAGCGCGGCAAGCGCGGCCTGTTCGAGCCGCTCGTCGCCAAGCTCAAGCGTCGCAAGGCCTGAGCATGATCCGCGATGGGACGGGCGGCGACGGGCACAGGCTGAGCAACCGGCGCGCCGTCACGGCCGCTGTCAAAGAGGATTGACATGTTCGGAAAGCGGTCTCCCGGCGCAACCCAGGCGCCAGCCCTGAACCTGAAGGCGCCGGCAGCGGCTCCCTCGGCAGCGGCTCCGCGCCCGGCCGAGCCCCCGCTCGCCATGGTTTCGAACGACGCGCGCAAGCCTGCTCCGGCGCCCGTCGCCGAGGCGCCGCGTTCCGATGAATATTACCAGATGAAGAGCATGATCTTCGGCGCTCTCATCGAGGCCATCGATCTGTCCCAGCTCGCTAAGCTCGACGGCGAATCCGCGCGCGAGGAAATCCGCGACATCATCAACGAGATCATCTCGCTGAAGAACGTCGTGCTCTCGATCTCCGAGCAGGAAGAGCTGCTCGACGACATCTGCAACGACGTCCTCGGCTACGGCCCGCTGGAGCCACTGCTGGCGCGCGACGACATCGCCGACATCATGGTCAACGGCGCGACCCGGACCTTCATCGAGGTCGGCGGCAAGATCACGCTGACCAATATCCGCTTCCGCGACAACGCCCAGCTGATGAACATCTGCCAGCGCATCGTCAGCCAGGTCGGCCGGCGCGTCGACGAAAGCTCGCCGATCTGCGACGCACGCCTCGCCGACGGCTCCCGCGTCAACGTCATCGCCCCGCCGCTCGCCATCGACGGCCCGGCGCTCACCATCCGCAAATTCAAGAAGGACAAGCTGACGCTCGACCAGCTCGTCCGCTTCGGCGCGATCGCGCCTCCCGGCGCGGAGATCCTTAAGATCATCGGCAAGGTCCGCTGCAACCTCGTCATCTCCGGCGGCACGGGCTCCGGCAAGACGACGCTGCTCAACTGCCTGACCAACTACATCGAGCACGACGAGCGCGTGATCACCTGCGAGGACGCGGCCGAGCTGCAATTGCAGCAACCCCATGTCGTGCGCCTCGAAACCCGCCCGCCCAATCTCGAGGGCACCGGCGCGGTGACGATGCGCGATCTCGTCAAGAACTGCCTGCGCATGCGCCCGGAACGCATCATCGTCGGCGAGGTGCGCGGACCCGAGGCCTTCGACCTGCTGCAGGCGATGAACACCGGCCATGACGGCTCGATGGGAACGCTGCACGCCAACACCCCGCGCGAATGCCTGAGCCGCATCGAGTCGATGATCACCATGGGCGGCTTCAGCCTGCCCTCGAAGACGCTGCGCGAGATGATCTGCTCCTCGATCGACGTGATCATCCAGGCCCAGCGCATGCGCGACGGCTCGCGCCGCATCACCCACATCACCGAGGTGATGGGCATGGAAGGCGACGTCATTATCACCCAGGATCTGATGACCTACGAGGTTCTCGGCGAGGACGCGGCGGGCAAGCTGATCGGCCGGCACAAATCCTCCGGCATCGGCCGGCCGCGTTTCTGGGATCGGGCCCGCTATTACGGCGAGGAGCAGCGTCTGGCCGCGGCGATCGACCTGCTCGAGCAGCACGGCGAAGCCCATGCGGCCTGAGCGGAGCGTCAGACGATGACCCCCAGCTTCCTCGCGGTCGCTGTCCTGGCCGCGCTCGCGGTCGGCGGCGTCATCTATGCGCTGTTCTACCCGATGCTCAGCGGTCAGGCCCGGGCCGAAAAGCGCCGCAAGGAATTCGCCAGCCCGGTCGCGGCGCGCGGGATCGACCGCGAAGCCCAGAGCCGCGCCAAGCGCGGCCAGATCGCCCAGAGCCTCAAGGACATCGAGACCCGCGAGAAAGCGCGCAATTCGGCGTCCCTCGAGATTCGCCTGCTGCAATCGGGTCTCGGCTGGAGCCGCAAGAAGTACTACGTCGTCAGCGCCGTGATGGCGGTCTTCACCGGCCTGTTGTTGATGGCGGCGAGCGGCAATCCGATCCTCGGACTCGTCGGCCTCTTCATCGGCGGCTTCGGCCTGCCCTCCTGGTTCATCAAGCGCTGCAAGATCAAGCGCCTGAAGAAGTTCGGCAACGAGTTCCCGAACGCGCTCGACGTCATCGTCCGGGGCATCAAGTCCGGCCTGCCTCTGAACGACTGTCTGCGCATCGTCGCCGCGGAGGCGCAGGAGCCGGTGGCGACCGAATTCCGTCTGATCATCGAGGCCCAGACGCTGGGTCTGCCGCTGACAGACGCCGCCAACAAGCTGTTCGAACGGATGCCCTGCAGCGAATCGAATTTCTTCGGCATCGTGCTCGCCATCCAGCAGAAGACCGGCGGCAATCTCTCCGAGACGCTCGGCAATCTCTCCAAGGTCATCCGCGAACGCCGCAAGATGCGCGACAAGATCCAGGCCATCTCGATGGAGGCCAAGGCCTCGGCATGGATCATCGGCTCGCTGCCGCCGGTCGTGGGCGTGCTCGTCTACCTCAGCAGCCCGAAATACATCGAGCTGCTCTGGATCACCCAGGCCGGCAAGCTCGGCCTCGTCGTCAGCGCCGTCTGGATGCTCGTCGGCGTCCTGGTGATGCGCAAGATGATCAACTTCAGCATCTGAGGCGCGCATGCTCGGCAAGATCGCAGACATGCTGGTCAACGGTCAGTTCCTGCTGACCGTGCTCGTCGCCATCGCCGCCGCCGCGACGGTGCTGACGCTGGCGATCCCGCTGACCGAGGGCAACGCCCTCGGCAAGCGCATGAAGAGCGTCGCCAGCGAGCGCGAGAAGCTGCGCGCGCGCGAACGCGAGCGGCTGGCGCGGGGAAAGGACAAGGCGGCGCTGCGGCAGGAGCCGAAGGAGTTCATGCGGCGCATCGTCGAGCGGTTCAAGCTCGGCGACTGGCTCGGCACCGAAACCGCCAAGAAGCAGCTCGCCATGGCCGGCTATCGCGGACAGCAGGCCGAGATCGGCTTCCTGTTCTTCCGGCTCGTCGCGCCGATCGGGCTGTTCCTGTTCACCCTGTTCTACGTCTTCGTCGTCAACGATTTCGGCCAGAGCGTCATGATCCGGCTGGGGATCGCGATCGGCGCCGCCTATATCGGCATCAAGGCGCCGGAGGTCTTCCTTTCCAACCAGATCGCCAAGCGCCAGGCCTCGATGAAGATGGCCTTTCCCGACGCGCTCGACCTGCTGCTGATCTGCGTCGAATCGGGCATGTCGATCGAACTCGCCTTCCGCAAGGTCTCGACCGAGATCGGCACGCAGTCCGTGCCGCTGGCCGAGGAGTTCGCGCTTTGCACGGCCGAACTGTCCTATCTGGCGGAACGCCGGCAGGCCTATGAGAACATCGCCGCCCGCACCGGGCTGGAAGGCGTCAAATCGGTTTCGACCGCGCTGATCCAGGCCGAGCGCTACGGCACGCCGCTGGGAAGCGCGCTCAGGACGCTGGCACAGGAGAGCCGCGACCAGCGCATGAACGCGGCCGAGAAGAAGGCCGCCGCGCTGCCGCCGAAACTGACGGTCCCGATGATCCTGTTCTTCCTGCCCGTGCTCTTCGTCGTCATCATGACGCCGGCGCTGATCCAGGTGTTCAAATGGAAATGAGACGCGGTTGACGTTGCCGCGAAAGCCCGAAGAAGGGGCTCGAACCCTCCCACCCTCGGGCTCCCGTGACAAAACCCGTCAGGCGGCTTCGATGGAAGCCGCCTGACGGGTTTCTGGTTCCCGAGGCGAGATCGCGCGGATCCGGCTCCCCGGACAGGTCCGGCCCCCCCGGTCAGGTCGCGGGCTGGACCGTATCGTCCCGCGGTTCGGACGCTCCGGGCGTGACGGGCTTCGCCTTGCCCTTGTCGCCCTTGAGCAGATTCCAGCTGTTCTGCTGGCTGACGCTGCGTTTGAGATAGGCGATGGTCTGGGCGGCCTCGGCCGGGGTCTGATCCTGCCGGGCGAGCGTTTCGGCCTCCGCGAAGCGGCCCTGCAGGCCGAGCACCAGCACGAGGTTCTGGCGCACGCGGACGTCGCCGCTGCCGGAGGCGGCCTCGCGCAGCACGCGCTCGGCTTCCGGCAATTGCCGAGACAGCGCCAGCGACAGGCCGAGATTGGACATCACCGTCGCCTCGTTCGGCGCGATCTTGAGCGCGGCGTGGTAGAGCTGCTGCGCGCGCGCGTGCTCGCCGAGCTGATCGGCGACGACGCCCTGCGCCGACAGGATGCGCCAGTCGGGCCGTTCGGGCGAATGGGCCCGTGACAGAACCTCGTCGGCCTCCTTGAGCCGGCCATTGTCCGAGAGCGAGCGGCCATAGGCGCCCAGCATCTCGCGATCGTTCGAATGAACCAGCACGGCGTTCTGCAGGATCGCCAGCGCCTGGGCGTTCTGATCGAGCGCGCGCAGGGCGCGGGCATAGTTGAACGCGGCGTCGCGGTCCTTCGGATTGGCCTCGTAGCGCTTGCCCCAGCTCTGGCTCTCGGCCTGCCAATCGGCCTGCGTCCGCGCCGTGCTGGCGGAACCGATCGAGCCGGTGACATCGCCGAGGCCGCGCCCCTGACAGCCGGCGAGGCCTAGCGCCGCGACGCAGAGCAAGGCGCGCAGGCCGGCGCGGCGAAACACCAGGGGCGTGATCGGATGCCTGATCGAGCTGGGAAACATGGGCGGGATCGCCTTGCCACAATGGAATCTGGTCGATCCGGTGATAAAGCGTTAACCCTAACGCATCCTTAACCGGCCGCCTCGCGCCGCTCCCGACCTGATCCGGATTCCATCGTGCACAGCCTCCTCGCCGCGTCTTCGCCTGCCGCCGTTCCGGTCCATGTCGTATCGAAAGCCGAGCTGCCGGCGCTGCTGGCGAGCCTGCCGGGGGAAGCGCGGCGCTTCGCCGGGGCGCATGGTTTCGCCGCCCGTCCGGGACAGTTCCTGTTGCTGCCCGATGGGCAAGGCGCGATCGCGAGCGTGCTGCTCGGCGCGGAACAGGCCGAGGCGCGCCGGCGCGACCCGTTCGCGGCGGGCCGGCTCGCGGCCCTCCTGCCGGCCGGCGACTACGCGCTTGCGGGCGAGATCGACGATCCCAGCCTCGCCGCGCTCGCCTGGCTGCTGCAGGCCTACCGCTTCGACCGCTATCGCAAGCCGGCCCCGGTCGCGGCCCGCCTCGTGCTGCCCGAAGGCGTCGACGGGGACGAGTTGAGCCTGATCGCCGATTCGGTCTGGCTGGCGCGAGACCTCGTCAACACGCCCGCCAACGACATGGGCCCGGCCGAGATCGAGGCCGCGATCCGGGCTCTCGCCGCGGAGACCGGCGCAAGCGTCACCAGCATTGTCGGCGAGGACCTGCTGCCGGCGAACTTCCCGATGGTGCATGCGGTCGGCCGCGCCTCGCCGCGCGCGCCCCGTCTGGTCGATCTCGTCTGGGGCGATCCGGCCCATCCGAAGGTGACGCTGGTCGGCAAGGGCGTCGCCTTCGACACCGGCGGGCTGAACCTCAAGCCCGACGCCTCGATGCTCCTGATGAAGAAGGATATGGGCGGGGCGGCCGCCGCGATCGCCGCCGCGCGCATGATCATGCTGGCAGGGCTGCCGGTGCGGCTGCGGCTGCTGGCGCCGGCGGTCGAGAATTCCGTTTCCGGCGCGGCCTTCCGCCCCGGAGACGTGCTGGCGAGCCGCAAGGGTCTTTCCGTCGAGATCGGCAACACCGACGCCGAGGGCCGGCTGATCCTCGCCGACGCGCTGGCGCTGGCCGACGAGGAGGCGCCCGAGCTGCTGCTCGACTACGCCACGCTGACGGGGGCGGCGCGCACCGCGCTCGGGCCGGAACTGCCGCCCTTCTATACGCATGACGAGGGGCTGGCGGCCGAGATCGCGCGGCTGGGCCAGGCGGTCAACGATCCGGTCTGGCGGATGCCGCTCTGGCCGCCTTACGACGCCATGCTCGACTCCCGCGTCGCCGATGTGAACCACGTCTCGACCGGCGGCATGGCCGGCTCGATCACGGCGGCGCTCTTTCTCAACCGCTTCGTGGAAAAAACCGCTTCCTACGCCCATTTCGACATCTATGCCTGGACGCCGTCGGCGAAACCCGGACGGACGGAGGGCGGCGAGTGCCAGGCGGCGCGCCTGACCTATGCGCTGGTCAAGCAGCTCCATCCGCGCCTGAGCCGCGCGCGCGATTAAGCCTGTTGGGCGAGGATCGTTGCGCCGCGGCCAAACTGCAATAATGATACGGACCCGTAACGACCGGGATCCTTCATGCCACTCGAGATCAGGCCTTCGCAGGCGCTAAGGCTCTGGCGGCAGGTCCATCTCGATTTGGTGCGCGCCGGCCAGGCCGAGCTCTCGGCCCGCCAGACCGCGATCCTGCTGACGATCTATCTCGAAATGCCGCCCCATACCGTGCGCGGTCTCGCCCGGCAGCTCGGCGTCACCAAGCCGGTGATCACCCGCGCGCTCGACACCATGGGCAAGCTCGGCCTGGTCAGCCGCAAGCGCGACGATTTCGACCGCCGCAACGTCGTGGTCCAGCGCACGGTCGCGGGCGCGCTCGCGGTCGAGAAGCTAGCCGACCTCGTGACCGAGCGGGCGCGCGAGCTCGGCGGCGCGTGACGAGGGCGCTCTCGCTCCGTTAACGCGCGGCCGTTACATTGCCGTCATGACCGCGATTCCAGACCGCCGCATCACGCCCTTCCGTCCCGATCTTGCCGCAAGCCGCCTGATCGGTCAGGTCGAGGCGCGCGCCTTCGTCGATCCCGAGCCGATGCGCGTCGTCGCCGCGAGCGCTCCCCTTCGCCGCGAGCCGCGACCCGATGCGGCGCTCGACACCGAGGCGCTGATGGGGGAGCGGGTCGACGTCTATGAGCGCCATGAGGGCTGGGCCTGGGTCCAGCTCGCGGGCGACGGCTATGTCGGCTACCTGCCGGACGACGCGCTTCGCCCCGATTCGGGCGACCCAAGCCACCGCGTCTCGGCCCTGCGCACCTTCGTCTACCCCGGACCGTCGATGAAGCTGCCGCCGCTGGAGAGCCTGCCGCTCGGCGCGCGGGTCACGGTGACCGGCGAAGCCGGCGAGTTCCTCGTGCTGGCCGATGGCGGCCACGTCTTCGCCGGTCACCTCGCGCCGCGCGACCGCTTCGAGCCGGATTTCGTCGCGGTGGCGGAGCGCTTCGCGCATGCGCCCTATCTCTGGGGCGGCAAGACCAGCCTCGGCCTCGACTGCTCGGGCCTGACGCAGCTTTCGCTGGCGGCGGCGGGCATCCCCTCGCCGCGCGATTCAGACATGCTGGAGGCGGCGCTGGGCGAGTCTGTTCCCTTCGACGAGAGCCTCGCCGAACTGAGGCGCGGCGACCTCGTCTTCTGGAAGGGCCATGTCGGCATCCTGAGCGACCCCGACACGCTGCTGCACGCCACCGCCTACACGATGCGGGTGATGGCCGAGCCGCTGCGGGAAGCCCGCGACCGCATCCGCGCCAAGAGCTTCGGCGCGATCACGGGCATCAGGCGGCTGCCGGCTCTCAGCGCCGGATGATCGTGCCCGAGCCGGTATCGGTGAAGAGCTCGATCAGCGCCGCATGCGGCACCTTGCCGTCGAGGATGGCGACCGCCTCGACGCCCTTCTCCAGCGCGTAGATGCAGGTCTCGATCTTCGGGATCATGCCGCCGGAGATCGTGCCGTCCGCGATCAGCCGGCGGCATTCCTCGACCGTGAGATCCGGGATCAGCCGCCTGTCCTTGTCGAGGACGCCCGGCACGTCGGTCAGCAGCAGCAGGCGCTTGGCGTTGAGCGCGCCGGCGATCGCGCCGGCGAAGGTGTCGGCGTTGACGTTGTAGGTCTGGCCGTCGGCCGCCGCACAGACCGGCGCCAGCACCGGGATCAGCTCGGCCTTGAGGACGGCGTCGAGCACCGAGGTGTCGACCGTCTCGGGCTCGCCGACGAAGCCGAGATCGAGCACCTCCTCGATCCTGGAATCCGGGTCGACGATGGTGCGGGTCACCTTGCGGGCGGTGACCATGTTGCCGTCCTTGCCGCAGAGCCCGATCGCCTTGCCGCCCTCGCGCGAGATGTAGCCGACGATCTCCTTGTTGACCGAGCCGGCGAGCACCATCTCGACGACCTCGACGGTGGCCTCGTCGGTGACGCGCAGCCCCTGCCTGAACTCGGACTTGATGCCGAGCTTGCCGAGCATGGCGGCGATCTGCGGTCCGCCGCCATGGCAGACGACGGGCTTCAGGCCCGACTGCTCCAGCAGCACGATGTCCTCGGCGAAATCCTCCGCCGTCGCCGCGTCGCCCATGGCGTTGCCGCCATATTTGATCACGATGATCTCCTGGTCGTAGCGCTGCATATGCGGCAGCGCCTGGACCAAGAGGTCGGCGGCTTGCGAGGGCGTCATATGGGCGGGAGGGATCATCGGCAGGCTCCGCGGACGCGCGAAGGACCGCGCCGGAGCGCCTTCTAGCGGACAATGGCGATGGGCGGAAGAATATCCGCGCGGGTCAGGCGCGCTTTGCGAACAGCGCCGACAGCGTCAGCCCGGCCCAGCCGCCGAGCATCAGGAACCCGCCGATCGGGGCCGCGCGCGGAAACAGCGCCTCGCTGGCGAAGCCGCGCCGCGTCAGGTCGGCTGCGAAGAGCGCGACGCCGAGCATCATGACCGAGATGGCGATGCGGGCCAGCCAGTCGTGCAGGAGCCCGGCTTTGCGCGCCACGGTCGCGGCCATCACGGTCGGTGCGTGGAACAGCAGCATCTGGCCGGCGGTCTGGACGTTCGTCGTGCCCGTGACATGCGCCGCCACCGCCAGAAGCGCGACGCCGGCGAGCCCCGTCAGGACGGCGAGAACGAGATGGATGCGGGTCGCGGTCACGCCTCGCCCCGCTCGGCCAGCACCCGCCCGACGGCCGCGCGCAGCTCCGGAATGCCCAGTCCGCTCTCGCTCGAGGTCAGCAGCACCTCCGGGAACGCCGCCGGCCGGCGCTTGATCTCGTCGAAGGTCGCCTCGAGCATGAACTGCCGGTCGGCCTTCTTGATCGCGTCACCCTTGGTCAGGACGAGCTGATAGGACATCGCCGCCTTGTCGAGCGTCTCCAGCACGGCGTTGTCCACGTCCTTCAGCCCATGGCGGGCGTCGATCAGCAGATAGACCCGCATCAGGTTCGGACGGCCGCGCAGGTAGTTGTGGATCAGGTTGGTCCAGGACGCGACCTTGGCCCGCCCGACGGCGGCATAGCCGTAGCCCGGCATGTCGACGATGGTCAGGCGCTCGTCGGCTCCGACCTGGCGGAAGAAGTTGAGCTGCTGCGTGCGGCCGGGCGTATGCGAGGTCCGCGCCAGCGCGTTGCGCCGGGTGAGCGCGTTGATCAGACTCGACTTGCCGACATTGGAGCGGCCGGCGAAGGCGATCTCCTGGCCGACCATCGGCGGCAGGTCGTCGATATGGGTCGAGGCCCAGACGAAGTCCCACGGCCCCTCGAAGAGTTTTCGGGCGGACCCGATCTCGTCGTCGGCATAGGGCTTGGTCAGGCTGCTGGTCATGGCCCTGACTACACGGCCGCGCGCAGCGCGTCGATGTCGGAGGCGGTGACCGCGGCGATGTTGCGGGCGATCCGGTCCGCGTCCCAGTCCCACCAGCGGATGTCGAGCAGCGCGGCGACGATCTCTGGCGAAAAGCGCGCCTTCGCGACGCGGCCGGGATTGCCGACGACGACGGCGTAGGGCGGCACGTCCCTGGTCACCTGCGCTCGCGTGCCGATGATCGCGCCGTCGCCGATGGTCACGCCCGGCATGATCACCGCCTCGCGGCCGATCCAGACGTCGTTGCCGATGCGCGTGTCGCCGCGAAAGCCGGTCTTCGTGGTCTTGCAGTCGGGCGCGCCCTCGATCCCGAACATGCCGAAGGGGTAGGTCGAGAAGCCGCCCATCGGGTGGTTCGCCCCGTTCATCACGAATTGCGCGCCCTGCGCGATCGCGACGAATTTGCCGATGATCAGCCGGTCGCCGATGAAGTCGAAATGGTAGCGCACGCAGCGCGCGACGAAATGCTCCGGCCCGCGCGAGTCGTCGTAATAGCTCCAGTCGCCGACCTCGATCAGCGGGTCGTCGACGATCGCCCTGAGAAAGGCCGTCCCCTTCCAGCCGGAGATCGGGTTGCGGGTCAGGGGGTCGGGCAGGGGCATGGCGGGAAACGGCGCGGGCCGAAACCCGCGCCATCGTCGCTACTTCTTGTTGCTGTTCGCCGGCTTGCCCGGAGCGGCCACGGCCGTCGCGGCCGGCTTTTTCCCGAACATCGCCTTGATGTTGTCGAACAGCTCGATCTTCACGCCATGCTTCTTCATGATGTAGCCCTGCTGAAGCACCGAGAGCAGGTTGTTCCAGCTCCAGTAGATCACCAGGCCGGCCGGGAACGAGCCGAGCAGGAAGGTGAAGAACACCGGCATCCAGGTGAACATCATCTTCTGCACCGGGTCCGGCGGCTCCGGGTTCATCTTCATCTGGATGAACATCGTGACGCCCATGATGATCGGCCAGATGCCGATATGGAGCAGCGCGGTCAGCGTGGCCGGCAGGAAGAAGAAGATGTTGGTCGGGTCAGGCGCGGCGAGATCGCGAATCCAGCCGAAGAAGGGCGCATGCCGCATCTCGATGGTGACGAACAGGATCTTGTAGAGCGCGAAGAAGACCGGGATCTGGATCAAAACCGGCCAACAGCCCGCGAGCGGGTTGATCTTCTGGGTCCTGTAGAGCTCCATCAGCGCCTGCTGCTGCTTCATCTTGTCGTCGGCGAAGCGTTCGCGGATCGCCAGCATCTCGGGCTGGACCGCCTTCATCTTGGCCATCGAGGCGTAGGATTTGCTCGCGAGCGGGAAGAACAGGCCCTTCAGCAGCACGGTGACGAGCAGGATGGCGACGCCGAAATTGCCGACATGCTTGTAGATCCAGTCCATCACGTAGAACAGCGGCTTGGTGATGAAATAGAACCAGCCCCAGTCGATCATCAGCTCGAAGCGCTTGATGCCGAGAGTCTTCTCGTAGCCATCGATCGCGGCGACCTCCTTGGCGCCGGCGAAGAGCCTGGCCTGGTTCACCGAACTGGCGCCGGCCGCGACGGTGACCGCCTCGCCCAGGAAATCGGCCTGGTAGGTCCGGGCGCTGCCGGTCTGCACCGAGGAGTAGCGGCCCTCGTATCTGCGGGCCTGGTCCGGGACGACTGCGGCCGCCCAGTATTTGTCGGTGATGCCGAGGAAGCCGCCGATGACGTCCTTCCAGACCTTGCCGTTTGTGCCGGCAGAGAGCAGCGGCTCCTTGTCCGTGGCGTCGTAGGTATATTCCTGCAGGCCCTGCTCGCCGAGATTGCCGATCATGCCCTCGTGCAGCACGTAGTAGCCGAGCGTCGCCGGCTTGCCGTGGCGCACGACCTGACCGTAGGGGAACAGCGTGACGGCGGCGGACCCCTTGTTCTCGACCTCGTCGCGGATCGTGAACATCGCGTTCTCGTCGACGCTGATCGCGCGCTTGAAGAGAAGACCCTGGCCATTATCCCAGGTGAGGTTGACCGGCGTGCCGGGACGCAGCGTCTGCGCATCGGCGCTCCACAGCGTCGTGGCGGTCGGCAGCGGAACATTGGCGCCCGGCGCCGCGACCCAGCCGAAATCGGAATAATAGGCGTTCGGGCCGCCGAGCGGCGAGAGCAGGATGATGTTGGCGCTGTTGGGGTCGACCGTCTCGCGATAGGCCTTGAGCGAGACATCGTCGAGGCGCGCCCCGGTCAGCGCGATCGAGCCCGCGATCTTGGGCGTATCGATCTGAACGCGCGGGCTTCGGGCCAGCGCCTGGGCGCGGGTCTCGACGGCCGGCGTCGCCGGAACCGCGCCGGGCGTCGCCGGCACGCCGGGCTGGCCCGAGACGCTGGGCGCGGGAACGGCCGTGGCGCCGGGCGCCACCGCGGGCGTCTGCGTCTGCTGGTTCTGCTGCGCGATCTGCTTCTGCTTTTCCATCTGCGGCACGCCGTAGAAGTATTGCCAGCCGAGAAGCACGACGACCGACAGCGTGATCGCCAGCAGCAGATTGCGGTTGTCTTCTTTCATCATCATGATCGCAAACAGGTCTCGCTGGCGCCCGAAGGCTCTAGGATTGCGGGCGGGCCGCGGCCGGATCCTCGGCGCGGCGGGCCCTGGAGGCGGGATGGCGGCCGGGCTTGCCCGGCCTGGCGCGATCGAGAGCGGCCGAGAGGTCCGCCACGAGCGTCGGAAACGCGGCGGACAGGGTCTCGGGCCGGGCGACGATCACGAGGTCGCAGGGCCGCGTCGCCTTGTCGGCCAGAGCCAGCGCCGCGGCGGCCCTCAGGCGGCGGCGGATGCGGTTGCGCTTCACGGCGTTCCCGACCTTGCGCGAAGCCGTGATCCCGAGCCGCGGGCCCGTGTCGTCGTCGACCGGCCGGTCGAGAAGCTGAACGGAAAGCGCGGACGAACGAAAACGGCGGCCATGCTCGGCCGCCGCCAGAAATTCCTTGCGTTGGGTCAGACGGGCGAGGCGCATGGCGATTGGCCAGTCTTCCGGGCGAGGCGCGCGAAACTCACGCGCCCGCGGCTCAGGCCGACAATTTCTTGCGGCCGTGCGCGCGACGGGCGGCGATGACCTTGCGGCCGCCGGCGGTCGCCATGCGGGCGCGGTAGCCGTGGCGGCGCTTGCGGACCAGCTTGCTGGGTTGATAGGTTCTCTTCACGATCCGTCTCCGGGGTCAGCGCGGCGGTCTCAGGCCTCCCGGGAGAAGCGCGGCCATCCGAGCCTGTCATGCAAAAAGCTCCGCGCGCCCGCCAAGGCTGCGCAAGTCGCGGGCTTATGGCGGATGGCCGGGTCCAAGTCAATGCAAAAGGCATGTCCCGCGACAAGAAGAAGCCTGTCGATCGCAGGCGGGACCGCGCGCCGCGGGCGGAACCCCGCTACGCTGCAGGAAGGCTTGCGCTCGGCCGCCAAACCCCCGATATAGCGCCCGGGAGGTTGGCGAGGGACGTCTCGCTCGCCAACCGGGTCAGGTCCGGAAGGAAGCAGCCCTAACGAGACCGAACGGGTCTTCGTCCAGCCTCCCACCGTGTTGCTGCCGGGCGCTGTCGCGGCGCCCGGGATAAGCCGCGAAACGGGCGTTGACCCCCGCGCGCGCAAACGCCAAACCAGACCGATGAGCGACGACGACCATTCAGGCCCCTCACCGGACGAGCCGGGCTTTGCCGGTTTCGACCCCGCGCCCGTCAAGGCGGAGCCGGTCCAGGCCGCCTATCGCGTGCTCGCGCGCAAATACCGCCCGGCCCATTTCGGCGACCTGATCGGCCAGGACGCGATGGTGCGCACGCTGACCAACGCCTTCGCCGCCAACCGCATTCCGCAGGCCTGGATGCTGACCGGCGTGCGCGGCGTCGGCAAGACGACGACGGCGCGCATCCTCGCGCGCGCCCTCAACTACCAGACAGAGGACGGCAAGGGCGCGCCGACGACCGACCTCGCCAGATTCGGCATCCACTGCAAGGACATCGTCGAGGGCCGCCATATCGACGTGATGGAGATCGACGCCGCCTCCAACAACGGCGTCGACAATGTCCGCCAGATCAACGACGCGGTGCGCTACGCGCCGGTCTCGGCGCGCTACAAGGTCTACATCGTCGACGAAGTCCACATGATGTCGACGCCGGCCTTCAACGCCCTCCTGAAGACGCTGGAAGAGCCGCCGCCGCACGCGAAGTTCATCTTCGCCACGACCGAGATCGGCAAGGTGCCGATCACCGTCCTGTCGCGCTGCCAGCGCTTCGACCTGCGCCGCGTCGAGTCGGCCCCGCTCATCGGCCATCTCGCCGGCATCTGCGCCCGCGAGGGAATCGAAGCCGAGGAGGAGGCGCTCGCGGCGATCGCGCGCGCGGCCGAGGGTTCGGTGCGCGACTCGCTGTCCATTCTCGATCAGGCCATCGCGCACGCGGCCGGCGCGATCACGCTCGACAACGTCCGCTCCATGCTGGGGCTGGCCGACCGCGCCCGCGTCATCGACCTGTTCGAACAGGTGATGAAGGGCGACATCGCATCCGCGCTCGGCGAGTTGCGCGCGCAATACGACGCGGGCGCCGATCCCGTCGTGGTTCTGACCGATCTCGCCGAGTTCACCCATCTGGTGACGCGGCTGAAGCTCGTCCCGGACGCCGCGAAGGATAACAGCCTCGCCCAGGCCGAGCGCGTCCGCGGCGGCGATTTCGCCCGGCGGCTCTCGATCCGGATCCTCGCCCGCGCCTGGCAGATGCTGCTGCGCGGCATCGCCGAGGTGAAGCAGGCCGACCGGCCGATCATGGCCGCCGAGATGGCGCTGGTGCGCCTGGCGCACGCAGCCGACCTGCCGACGCCCGACGAGGCGCTGAAGGCGATGCGCGACGGCACGGGCGCGATGCACGCCGGCAGCCCCATGCCGTCCTCCGCCCCGCGCCCCCCCTCGGGCGGCGGCAACGCCGCGCTCGCCGCGCGGCCCGTGCTGGCCAGCGCCACCCCGATGCCGGTGGCCGCGCCAGCGACGCAGGCCCTGGCGCGGCCGCGGGTCATTCTCGCCTCGCTCGAGGATGTCGTGGCGCTGGCCTCGCAGCATCGCGACATCACGCTGAAGCTCGCGCTCGAGCGCGATGTCAGGCCGGTTCGCTTCGAACAGGGGCGCATCGAGTTCTCGCTGGCGACCGGCAGTTCGCGCACGCTCGCGACCGATCTCTCGCGCAAGCTGCGCGAATGGACCGGCCAGATCTGGATGGTCGCCGTCGTCAACGCCGAGGGCGGCGCGACCCTGCGCGAACAGGCGGAAGCGGCGCGCGGCCGGCGCGAGAGCGACGCCGCCTCCCATCCTGCCGTGCGCGCCGTGCTGGAGCGCTTTCCGGGCGCGCGCATCGTCGATGTGCGCGATCCGCGCGCGGCCGAGGCGGAAGCGGCGCCAGACGCGCCGGCCGAGAGCGACTATCTTCCCGACGCCGAGCCGCTGTTCGACGACAGCGAGCCCGATTTCGACGGCGTCGATTTCTGATCCCAAATCTATCCCGATCCGAGGGGGAACCGACCATGCGCGACATGATGGGCCTGATGAAGCAGGCGCAGGACATGCAGCAGAAGATGGCCAACATGCAGGCCGAGCTCGACACCATCGAGGTCGAGGGCTCGGCAGGCGGCGGCATGGTCAGCGTGACGATGACGGCCAAGGGCGCGCTCAAGGCGGTGAAGATCGACCCGTCCCTGATGATCCCGGACGAGCGCGAGATCGTCGAGGACCTGATCGTCGCCGCCTGCGCGGACGCCCGCACCCGCGCCGAGCGCGTGATGCAGGAACGCATGTCCGAGATCACCAGGGGCCTGCCGATCCCGCCCGGCATGAAGCTGTTTTGACCACGAGACAGTTGAATCAAATGCGCCGCGCAGGTCGTGGCTTCCCTCCCTCCCCCCGCTTGCGGTCGGGAGGGCCGGGGTGGGGGGGAGAGTCCAGGCCGTCGCCTGTTGCGGGCGTCGAACCAGGTTCTGCACGCCTCCCCCTCCCCAGCCCTTCGCCACCGCAAGCGGGGGGAAGGGGACAGGGCGGCGCTTCCATGCGTCACGCGCGAAGCTGAGCGGAAAGCTCTCCATGTCCCGCGCCATCGCCGGCCCCGAGATCGAACGGCTGATCCAGCTCCTGGCCAGGTTGCCCGGCCTCGGGCCGCGCTCGGCCCGCCGCGCCGCGCTGCATCTCGTCAAGAAGCGCGAGCAACTGCTCGGGCCGTTGAGCGAGGCCATGGCCGTCGCCCGCGACACCATCGTCGTCTGCTCGACCTGCGGCAACATCGACACCAGCGACCCCTGCTCGCTCTGTCGCGACACGCGCCGGGACGGGGCGCAGCTCGTGATCGTCGCCGATATCGGCGATCTCTGGGCGCTGGAGCGCTCGGGCGCGGTCTCCGGGCGCTATCATGTGCTCGGCGGCGTGCTTTCGGCGCTGGACGGGGTGCGGCCCGAGCATCTCTCGCTCGAGGCGCTGGTCGCGCGCGCCAGCGCACCGGCGGTGCGCGAGGTCGTCCTGGCGCTGAGCGCCACGGTCGACGGCCAGACCACCGCGCATGTCGTCACGGACCTGCTCGCGCATCTGCCGGTGAAGGTCACCCGGCTCGCCCATGGCGTTCCGGTCGGCGGCGAGCTCGACTATCTCGACGACGGCACGCTCGCCGCCGCGATCCGCCAGCGCACCGGGTTCTAGGAACGCGAAAAGCCGCGCCTTGGGGGCGCGGCGTCGGCATCTGCTGTCTTCGCCTCAGAACTTGTAGGCGACGCTGGCGCGGACCGTGTGCATGGTCGGGTTCTGCTCGGCGGTCAGACCGAGAAAGGCCGAGCGCGCGACATAGTCGAACTTGCCGTAGTCGGTGTAGCGATAGTCGAGGCCGAGGATGATCCTGTCGGTCATGGCGTAGTTGACGCCGCCGCCGGCGGTCCAGCCGGTGCGGTCGAAGGCGCCGCCCTCGCCGGCGCGCGCCACCGGGTTGTAGTAGCTGTAGTCGAACTTCGAGAAGCTGACGCCGCCGGCGCCGTAGATCATGAAGCGGTCGAAGGCCCAGCCGATGCGGCCGCGCACCGAAGCCTGCCAGTCGCGGCGGACGCGGACGACGCCGCCGGGATCGAAGGCGTTGCGACCGCCGGGATCGTTGAAGCCGCCGCGGCCGTTGGTGCCTTCGATGTCGGCCTCCGCGCCGATGACCAGCGAGGCCATCTGGTAGTTGAAGCCGGCATGGGCGCCACCCACCGCCGAATCGGTGCTGTAGGTGAACTCGACGCCGACCGGCACGCGGCCGGCGGTGAAGAACTCCTTGGTCTTGTCGCCGCCCCAGCTGTAGCCGGCCTGGGCGCCGACATAGAAGCCGGTCCAGTCGTACAGGCTCGGCAGCGCCGGAGCGCGGGGAAGATATTTACCCGACGGCAGGTCGGCCGCGCCGGCCGCGCTGCTGCCCAGGATCACGAGGCTCGCCAGAGCGGCTTTCAAAGATATGTTCATCGCGGTCTCTACCCGTGGACGAAATCGGAGGCGCGTCCGTCAAACGCGTCGGCCTGACCGCACTATGAAAGTGTTAAGGTTAATAAATCGTCTCGCTTTGCGCGTGCTGCCCGGCAGCCGGAACATTTCGGATGATGGCGTGTTTGCGGCAGGCTGACCTGGCCGCGGCGCGACGGCGGAAGAGGCGCGGCGTGAGAGGGTCCCGGCGGATGGCGTTTCTGAAGCGGATCACGGGCATGGCCGGCGCGGCCGTTGCGCTTGGCTACGCTTACGACGCCGTCTCGCGTCGCTTCCTGCGCGGCCGGCGCGAGGAGGAGCGCGGACGCACGGCCGGCGCTCCCTGGCAGATGACCTGGCTCGGCTGGAAGGATGTCCTGCTGCGCTTCGCCGACAACGTCATCGACAACCGGCTGATGTCGCTGGCCGGCGCGGTCGCCTTCTTCACGCTGCTGTCGCTGGTGCCGGCGCTCTCGCTCTTCGTCACGGTCTACCGCTACTTCACCGACCCGCTGACGATCGCGGGCCAGTTGGACAGCCTGACGCTGTTCTTTCCGGACGCCGCGCGCGACCTGATCCGCGAGCAGGCGGTCAGGCTGGCGACACAGGACATGTCGACGCTCTCGCTGACCTTCCTGATCAGCTTCCTCGTCGCCGCCTGGAGCGCGAACGCCGCCGTGAAGGCGGTCTTCGACGCGCTCAACATCATCTATCGCGAGCGCGAGAAGCGCAGCTTCATCGCTCTCAACGCCATCTCGCTGATGATGACGATCAGCGGCGTCGCCCTGCTCAGCGCGGCCCTCATCATCATCGCGAGCGTCCCGGTGATCTCGGCGCTGTTTCCGGCCGCCTTCGAGCTGGAGCGGCTGCTGCGGCTGGTGCGCTGGCCGAGTTTCTTCATCGTCGCGGCCATGTCGATCGCCTTCCTGTACTGGATCGGTCCGAGCCGCCACCCTGCGCGCTTCATCTGGGTGATGCCAGGCGCGATCGCGGCGGCGGTTTTCTGGGCGGCGGCGTCCTTCGCCTTCTCCTGGTATGTCGGCACGTTGGGAAACTACACGGCGGCCTATGGCTCGCTCTCGACGGTGGTCGTCTTCATGACCTGGCTCTGGCTTTCGGCGACGATCGTGCTGGCAGGCGCCGAACTCAACGCCCAGCTGGAATACCAGACCGCGCGCGACACGACGCTCGGCCAGCCCAAGCCGATCGGCCTGCGCGGCGCGACCATGGCCGACACGATCGGCCCGCCGGTCGCGGACCGCGACTGATGCTCGATCACGATACGACCCGCCAGACCGACCTGCGCAGCGGACGGAGCCCTTGGCTCGCAGGCCCGCCGCGACCTCCGGGAACGAGCATCGATACGGACATCCGCTGCGATGTCGTCATCGTCGGCGGCGGCATCACCGGCGCTCTCATGGCCGAGCACCTGACGGGGCTCGGCCGGAAGATCGTGCTGGTCGATCGCGAGCGCGAGGGCTTCGGCAGCACGGCGGCCTCGACCGCCATGCTGCAATGGGAGATCGACAAGTCGCTGGAACATCTCACGGGGTTCTACGGCTTCGAGAAGGCGGCCGACGTCTACCGCCGCAGCTTTCGCGCCGTCGACGGGTTGCGCGAGCTGATCGCAAGCCTCGGGATCGACGCCGGCTTCCTGGCCCGCGACAGCGTCTATCTCGCCGCCGGCGACGTCGGGCTGGCCGAGCTGCGAACCGAATCGGCGCTGCGCGAAAAGGCCGGCCTGCCGGGAGCGGTGCTCGACCAGGCCGGCCTGCTGACGCGGCTCGGGCTCGACCGGGAGGGCGCGATCGTCTCGCCCGGTTCGGCCGAGGCCGATCCGCTCAGCCTCTGCCACAACCTGCTGTCGATTGCGATGAAGCGCGGCGCGAGGCTGGTTCGCGACGAGGCGGTCGCCTTCTCCGGCGAAGGCCGGGCGGCGCTGGTCCAGCTCGCCGGCGGGCGGACGATCGAGGCCGGCCATGCCGTTCTGGCGACGGGCTATGTCATGCCTGACTGCGTGAAGACCGACCTGCACCGCGTCGCCTCGTCCTGGGCGATCGCGACGCTTCCGCAGGGCCCCCAGGCGCTCTGGCCCGGCCCGGCGCTCGTCTGGGAGGCCTCGGAGGACTACGCCTATTGCCGCACCACGCGCGACGGCCGCATCGTCATCGGCGGCGAGGACGAGGAGGACGATGACGCCGAGCGCCGGGAGCGTCTCCAGCCCGAGAAGGCGCGGGCCCTGCTGAAGAGGCTCGGCGCGCTCATGCCCCGCGCGGAACTCTCGCTCGGTCACAGCTGGTCCGGCGCCTTCGGCCAGACCGGCGACGGGCTGCCGCTGATCGGACGGGTGCCGGGCCATGCGCGCCTGCTGGCGGCCTATGGCTATGGCGGCAACGGCATCACCTTCAGCTTCCTCGCCTCGCGCCTGCTCGGCGCGCTGATCCACGGCCATGAGCGCGACTGGTTCCGCCAATTCGCGATAGACAGACCTGACCCGACGCGTCCCTGATCCGGCGCGGTTGCGTTGTTGCAAGCGTGAATTTGCCGGTATCGGGGGCGACATCGGGACGGGGACGCGCCATCTCCCCGGGCAGGCGGCCACGCAGGCCGCGTTTCACGCGGAGGCTGCCATGCTTGCGGTCCAGGATACCAGACCCGTCGCGCTCGAGGCCCATGATGCGCCGTTCCATATCGGCGCGGTGACGCTGCGGGTCGACGATCTCCCCGGACTGACGGCTTTCTACCGCGATGCGATCGGCCTCGGCGTCATCGCCCAGGATGCCGGGACCGCGACGCTCGGCGTCGACGGCGTCGCGCTGGTCAGGCTGGTCGAGGGCGGCTCGCGGCCGCGTTCGCCGGCCGGCCTGTTCCATCTGGCGATCCTGCTGCCCTCGCGCGCCGCGCTCGCCGACTGGGTCGGCCACGCGGCGGCGGCGCGCATTCCGCTGGAGGGCGCGTCGGACCATCTCGTCAGCGAGGCGCTCTATCTCTCCGATCCCGAGGGCAACGGCATCGAGATCTATCGCGACCGGCCGCGCTCCGACTGGCCGCGCCGCGACGGCGCGATCAGGATGGCGACGGAGCGGCTCGATCTCGACGCGCTGGCGCGCGAGAGCACGGGCGGAACCTGTGCCGGCATGCCCGCCGGCACGCGCATGGGCCATATCCATCTGCGCGTCGGCGACACGGCAGAGGCGGAGGCGTTCTATCAGGGCAAGCTCGGCTTCGACGTGATGGTGCATTATCCCGGCGCGAGCTTCCTCTCCAGCGGCGGCTACCACCACCACATCGCCGGCAATGTCTGGGGCAGCCGCGGCGCGGGCGCGCGGCAGGCGGGCGAGCTCGGGCTCGATCGGTTCGAGCTGGTGGCGCGGGATGCGGGCGAGTTCGAGACGATGCGGGAGCGCATCCTCGGCGCTGGCGGCGAGGTCGGTCCCGATGGTCCGACCGTTGCAGACCCATGGGGAAGCCGGCTCGTGCTGAAGGCCTGATCTCAGCGGGTCAGCAGATGGTGCGGGTTTCGCTGCCGCCGGCGCGCTCGAAGCCGAGCGCATCCCGGAACCCAGCCGCCCGCGCATCGGCTGCCCGCAGCGAAAGACGCGGCGCAAGCGCAAGCCCCTGTTGAATCACGGCGATGGCGAGCACGCGCCCGACGCCGCCGCCCCGCTCGCCCTGCCCGACATAGACATGCCGCAGTCGAACGAGGTCGGGCGCGGGATCATGAGGGTCCGCCGTCAGGCCGCCGACGGCTGCGAGCCTGCCTTCGCTGAAAGCCGCAAAAAGAACCGGCGGATCGCCCGCGCCCTCATAGTCGCCGCGCGCAAATTCGGCGGCCAGACGATCCAGGAAAGCATAGCCCTCCGCGCTGGCCTCCTGCCGCAGCGCCTCGAAATCGTCCGGCAGGCTCCCGCTCAGCCGGACGATCTGGACTGCTGCGCTCAAAGCCCCTCGAACAGCGCGCTCGAAATGTAGCGCTCGGCGAAGGAGGGGACGATCACCACGATCGTCTTGCCGGCGTTCTCCGGCCGTGCACCGACCTCGAGCGCCGCCGCGACCGCCGCGCCCGACGAGATGCCGGCGGGGATGCCCTCCGACTTCGCCAGCGCCCGCGCCGTCTCGAAGGAGGTCTGGTTGCCGACGGTTACGACCTCGTCGATCACCGAACGGTCGAGGATGCCGGGGACGAAGCCCGCGCCGATGCCCTGGATCTTGTGCGGTCCGGGCGAGCCGCCCGACAGCACCGGCGAATCCTCCGGCTCGACCGCGATGATCTTCACGCCGGGCTTGCGCCCCTTGAGCACCTGTCCGACGCCGGTGATCGTGCCGCCGGTGCCGACGCCCGCGACGAAGATGTCGACCTTGCCCTGCGTGTCGTTCCAGATCTCCTCGGCCGTGGTCTGGCGATGGATCTCGGGGTTGGCCGGGTTCTCGAACTGCTGCGGGATGATCGCGCCCGGGATCCCGGCCTTGAGCTCCTCGGCCCGGGCGACCGCGCCGCGCATGCCGCCGGGGCCGGGCGTCAGCTCGAGTTCGGCGCCGAGCAGCGCCAGCATCTTGCGCCGCTCCAGCGACATCGTCTCCGGCATCACCAGGATCAGACGGTAGCCGCGCGCGGCGGCGGCGAAAGCGAGCGCGATGCCGGTGTTGCCAGAGGTCGGCTCGATCAGCGTGCCGCCGGGCTTCAGCGCGCCGGACGCCTCCAGCGCGTCGATCATGTGGACGCCGATGCGGTCCTTGACGCTGGAGATCGGGTTGAAGAATTCGAGCTTGGCCAGGATCGTGGCCCTGACGCCGCGTTTCGCCGGCAGGCGGTTCAGCCTCACCAGCGGGGTGTCGCCGATCGTGTCGGTGATCGACTCGTAGACGCGGCCGCGGCCGGGCGTCCTGGTCGGGGCGGGATGGAGCTTGCGAACGGCCTCGGTCATCGGATCCTCCTTGAGAAGCGTCTGATGCGAGGCAACGCTAGTCGAATTCACAGGCGCTGTCGATAAAACTAATAATATACAGTTTCATATCGTAAAATCAGCATTCGCATCCGGACCGTCGAGAACCTTCGCCTCCCCGGCCCGCCGGCACAGCTCCGCGACCGTGACGCCGTCGAGCGTCGCGAGAAAGGCCTGCGAGGCCTGCTCCACCTGCGGGCCGATGACGTTGTCGACCAGCCGCGAGCGCGGCAGCGGCCCGAGCGCCTCCCCGGCATCGGCGAGCATGGCGGCCCGCGCGATCTCTCCCGCCGTGATGCGCCGCCTCTCGCGCGCCAGCTCGTAGCCGCCGCGCGGGCCGCGCACGCCCTTCAGGATGCCGGCCTTGACCAGCGCCTGCAGCAGCGTCTCCAGATGGCGCGGCGGCAGGTCGTGACGCGCCGCCAGGAGCTTGGCCGCGACGGGTGTCGGGCGGGCATGCAGCGCGACATCGACCACGGCGGCGATGGCGAGCAAGGAGCGCCGCGAGAGCGGGATCATGGCCGGACCGCCTTCACGCTTGTCTCAGCGCTTGCCTTGCCGCCGGCGACGCCGGTCGAGCCGAAGCCGCCGGTCCCGCGCCCGGTCTCGTCGAGCGCGTCGACCTCGCTCAGCGTGGCCCGCGTCACGGGCGCGAGCACGAACTGGGCGATCCGGTCGCCGCGCCTGACGCCGAAAGGGACCGGGCCGTGATTGATCAGGACGACCTTCACCTCGCCGCGATAGTCGCTGTCGATCGTTCCGGGCGCGTTCAGGATCGTGACGCCGTGCTTCGCCGCGAGTCCGGAGCGCGGCCGGACCTGCCCCTCGAAGCCGGCCGGTATCCGCAGGCTCAGGCCCGTCGGCACGAGCGCGCTCGCGCCCGACGCCAGCGTCAGCACCTCGCCCTCGACCAGCGCCGCGCGCAAATCCATACCGGCCGCGCCTTCGCTTTCATAGGCCGGGAGCGACAGGCCTTCGCCATGCGGCAGCCGCGCGACGGCTATGACGACGGGCGCGCTCACGACGTCGCCAGCCCGGCGAGATGGGCGACGAGCCGGGCGGCGACCTCGGACTTCGGCAGCGTCGGCCAGGTCTCCACGCCGTCGCGCGAAACCAGATGGACGGTGTTGCTCTCGCCGCCCATCACGCCGGTCCCGCCGACATCGTTGGCGACGATCAGGTCGCAGCCCTTGCGGTCGAGCTTGGCGCGGGCATGGTCTAAGACGTTCTCGGTCTCGGCCGCGAAGCCGACGACGTGCGCTGGTCGGCCCGTCTTCAGCGCGGCGACGGTGGCGAGGATGTCGGGATTCTCGACCAGGGAGAGCGCCGGCGTGCCGGCCGCCGCCTTCTTCATCTTCTCGGGCGCGGCGTCCGCCACGCGCCAGTCGGCGACGGCCGCCGCGAAGATCGCGATGTCGGCGGGCAATGCCGTCCGCACGGCGGCGAGCATCTCGCGCGCCGATTCGACATGGATCGTGCTCACGCCGGCCGGATCGGGAATCGCGACCGGGCCGGAGACCAGCGTCACCTGCGCACCGGCGGCGGCGGCCGCGGCCGCGATGGCATGGCCCTGCTTGCCGGACGAGCGGTTGGCGATGTAGCGCACCGGGTCGATCGGCTCATGCGTCGGCCCGGAGGTGACCAGCACGCGCTTGCCGGCCAGCGGCTTCGAGGCGGCTCCGCCGGGAAGCCGGCCTAGGAAGCCGGTGGCGCGCGGCGCGGCCGGATCATGGGCGAGAGCCCGCTCGATCGCCGCCAGGATTTCCATCGGCTCGGCCATGCGGCCGGGCCCGCTCTCGCCGCGCTCGGCCATCGCGCCGCTATTGGGGCCGACGACGAGCGCGCCATCCGCCGCGAGTTGCGCCATGTTGCGCCGCGTCGCGGGATGCTCCCACATTCTCGGGTTCATCGCGGGCGCGATCAGCACGCGCTTGTCGGTCGCGAGCAGCGCGGTCGTGGCGAGGTCGACGGCCATGCCCGTCGCCATTTTTGCGATCATGTCGGCGGTGGCCGGCGCGACGACCAGGAGGTCGGTCGAGCGCGACAGCGCGATATGGCCGATATCGGCCTCGTCGGTCAGCGAGAACAGGTCGGTGAAGCAGCGCTCGCCGGCCAGCGCCGAGACCGAGAGCGGCGTCACGAACTGTTCGCCCGCCTTGGTCAGGATCACGCGCGACGAAATCCCGCGATCCTTCAGCCGCCGGATCAGCTCCAGGCATTTATAGGCGGCGATGCCGCCGCCGATGATCAGCAGGATGGAGCGGGAGGCGGACAAGGCAGGCTCCGGAACGAGGGCGTCGTTACCTAGCATCGCGGAGGCCGGCCTGTCATGGGGGAGCCCTGCCGGCGGGAGACGCCCGCCTTGCGCTCCACGCCATTGCGCCTGGCCGCCGGCTCTGGTCCTCTCCGGTCCTGTTTCGCCGGAGGACCCAACCCCATGCTCACCCGCAATCTCGGCCGCTCGGGCCTGCGCGTCTCGCTCGTCGGCCTCGGCTGCAACAATTTCGGCGGGCGGATCGATCTCGAGGCGACGCGCAAGGTCGTCGATGCGGCGATCGCGCACGGCATCACCCTGTTCGACACGGCCGACATCTATGGCGAGCGAGGCGGCTCGGAGACGGCGCTCGGCGAGGTGCTCGGCGCGCGCCGCAAGCAGATCGTGCTCGCGTCCAAATTCGGCATGGAGATGGATTCAGAAGGCGTCAGGAAGGGCGGTTCGCGCCGTTACGTCATGCAGGCGGTCGAGGATTCGCTGCGCCGCCTGAAGACCGACTGGCTCGACCTCTACCAGCTCCACCGGCCCGACGCGCTGACGCCGATCGAGGAGACCCTGCGCGCGCTCGACGATCTCGTCCGGCAGGGCAAGGTCCGCTATGTCGGCTGCTCCAACGTCGTCGCCTGGCAGGTCGCCGACGCGGCCTGGACGGCGCGCGATCTCGGCATCCCGGGCTTCGTCTCGGCCCAGGACGAGTACAGCCTGCTGGTGCGCGGGGCGGAGAAGGACCTGATTCCGGCCGCGCGGCATTACGGCATGGGCCTCCTGCCCTATTTCCCGCTCGCCAACGGCGCGCTGACCGGAAAGTACCGCCGCGACGCGCCGATGCCCGAGGGCGCCCGCCTGACCAAGCTGCCGCAGCGCGCCGGGCAGATCTTCTCCGAGACGAACTGGACCAGGATCGAGGCGCTGACGGACTTCGCCGAGGCGCGCGGCAAGACGCTGGTCGAGCTCGCCTTCTCCTGGCTGGCGGCGCAACCCGTCGTCTCCAGCGTGATCGCCGGCGCGACGAAACCCGAGCAGATCGCGGCCAACGTCAAGGCGGCCGAATGGGCCCTGACGCCGGAGGATCTGGCCGCGATCGACGCGATCACGGCCTGAGGCGTCCAATATCTTCTTCATCCCGAGGAGCGCCGAAGGCAGGTCCCGAAGGATGCTCCAGAGCTGGACGATCCCGCGAGACGCCGCTGCGCGGCTCGTCAGGATGAGGCCGTTCTTCGTCGGGCCGGTCAAATCAACAAAAAAGGGAGACCGTTTCCGGTCTCCCCCAATGCCGCATCTCCCGAGCTGGTCCGGATCAGACCTTCGGCGGAGGCACCGCGATCTGCTGCCAGAAGGTCGGATCGGCGGGGGCGAATTTGTGCTTGATCGCCCATTCGTACCAGTTGTCGACCACGGTGCCGGTGAGCAGGATGCCGATGCCGCCGGTCAGCGTGGTCAGCACCGCGAACCACCAGGCCCAGCGATGGATCGACTCCATCGTGGCGTTGAAGCCCATGGTCCAGCGCCAGAACAGGGCAGCGCGCTCCGAGGCCGTGCCGCGATCGACGATCTGCTCGATCTCGCGGTCGCCGCCATAGCGGGAGACGGCCAGGATCGTCGCGCCGTGCATGGCGAAGAGCAGGGCCGAGCCGTAAAGGAACGCGATCGAGAGCGCGTGGAACGGATTGTAGAACAGGTTGCCGTAGCGCAGCGAGAAGTTCTGCGTCCAGTCGAGATGCGGGAAGATGCCGAAGGGCACCGCCTCGCTCCATGACCCCATCAGCAGCGGCCGGATGAAGCCGAGCACGAGATAGAGGAAGATCGCCGAGGCGAAGGCCCATGCGACATGCGTGCCCATGCCCAAGGCGCGGGCCCGGTTATAGGTGCGCACCCACCAGAGCAGGATCGAGGTGGTCAGGAAGAAGCCGGCGATCAGCCACCAGCCGCCCTCCTGCAGCGGCGGCAGGATTTTCAGGCCGTGCTGGGGCAGCGGCGCCGCGAGCTGGAGCCAGAAGAACTCGCGCACGAAGCGCGTCGGGCTCCAGCCGACCGAGGCCAGCATGTTGAGGCCGATGATCTCGATCGCGATGATGCCGCAGACGATCGAGGTGACGCCGGTCCAGCCGAGATAGACCGGGCCGATCTGCGCGTCGCCGATCAGGCCGAACAGATTATAGGTCTTGGTCGCGCTTCCGCGCCGCGTGCCGCGGCCTGGTATCGGCACGCCGAGATCCGGCGCGCCATGGATCTGAACCCGGGTGAAGATGTTCTGATAGGTTGCCATCGCCTTGATCCTTGGACAGACGGATGTCGCGTCGGGTTTCGGGGCGCCGCGCTGCGATCAGCGCCGCCAGATCGTGAAATGCTTCGAGAGATCCCACCACTCGGCCCAGCCTTCGCTCCAGTAGGGACCACTGATGATCATGGTGACCGCGCTCCAGAACACCGCCTGCAGCGCCAGGAACAGGCCGAGCCGGTGGATGCCCAGCGTGCCGATCGAATAGCCGATCGTGTCGCGGAAAAAGGTGTTCTCGTGCTCGGGCGTCTTCACCGGCTCGCCGCGCTTGGGGTTGACCGCCGAGAGGATCAGGCCGCCATGCAGCGAGAGCGCCAGCGCCGTGGTGAAGAAGAAGCTCACCGCGATCATATGCGCCGGGTTGTAGTGGAACTGCAGGTATTGATAGCCGACGTTCGAGACCCATTCGAGATGGCTGAAGATGCCGTAGGGAAAGGCGTAGCCCCAGGCGCCGAGCAGCATCGGCCTGAAGACCACCAGCGTCATATAGGCCAGGATGGCGAAGCCGAAGGCGAAGGGCACGTGATAGCCGATGCCGAGCTTGCGGCAGATCTCGACCTCGCGCAGCGCCCAGGAGATGAACGAGCCCAAGGCGCAGATCGTGATGATCTGCCAGAGGCCGCCCTCGTTCATCGGCGCGAGCCTGAGGCCGTATTTGACGTCGGGCGGGGCGATCGAGATCAGCCAGGGGTTCCAGGTCGGCCCGATGGCCGCGCCATAGAGGATGAGCGCGGTGCCGAGCGCGGCGAAGAACGCCGTCGCGACGCCGAAGAATCCGACATAGAAGGGCCCGATCCAGAAATCGAAGAGGTCGCCCCCGATCAGGGTCCCGCCCCTGACGCGATATTTACGTTCGAAATTGAGCAAGGCCATGGTCGCATCCTCCGCGAGCGCATGCCTGGCCGGCCGCGCATCGTTTCAAACGGTTGATCTTTCGCGGTTTCAGGTCGGATCGGCGGACGGGGTCGCGCGCAGGGCGCGCTGTCCTCGTCCGCCAGTGTCGTCACCGATTTCGTCAACCGATGCGCCGGATCACCACATCCGAGGCCGGAGCCTCGATCTGCAGCGCCGCAGCGGCCTTCTTCGGGCCTTCGATCCAGTTGAACCTGTTCGTGGAGAGCAGGATGAAATGGATCAGGATGGCGAGCCCGAACAGGAAGGTGAAGAGAGCGATCAGCGTGCGACGCGGATCGAACAACAGCCAGATTTTCCACATGATGGTCCGCTCCTCGTCACGAGATCAGGGATACGGCGGCCGTGACGGCCGTCCGTACGCCTTCATCGAGGGACGCATACCCGTTGGGACCGGGCAGCCAGGGCCGCCACGACCACACCAGGAAATGCGCGATCACGGCGATGACCGTGAAAGCGATGAAGCTCGTGATGAAGAAGCCGTGGAATTCCTGGGCTTCCGCTTCGGTCAATCCTGACAGCGAGTCTCTCTCTGTCATGATCTGTCCTTTCGTCTGGCCTTGCGGCCGTTACCGCACGGGTCCCGTGCGGCTGGGCGCCGGTCTTTGACCTCCGGCTTTCCCCCGTCCGGCGAACCGGGCGGGAGCTCGCGTCCTTCAGCGTCCAGAGCCTCAGCCCATGAACATGAAGGGAATCGTGGCGTAGGCGCTGGCGCGCGCCTCCGCGTAAAGCGAGAGCCGCCGGCTGGCCGGGGCTGGCCGCACCAGCCGGCGAACCAGCGTCGCGACGAGGAAGACCGGCATCGACGCCACGACGAGACGACGGCACATCCGGCGGTCGGCGGCGGACTTCGCATGCCGCGACGGGCCGTCTCCGGAATGGCGCGCCGAGAACTGCATGGTCATGGGTTTGTCTCCCCTTCTGCAAGGCGTTGCGGACCGTCGCCGGGGCGCGGCCCGGCCGGATCGAAATGACGAGCGAGGGGGCTCATGCGAGAGCTCCCTCGCGGGATCCGGCGGCGTCGAGATGGCCGGTCGTGACGCGCTCGTCGCCGTCACGGCGGGCGCGGGATTCGGCGGCGTCGCGCATGCGCTTGGCGGCCGAGATGCGCACCAGCACGGGCTGCTTTTCGAGGATGGCGTCGAGCATCGCCTTGGCCTCGTCCGACCAGGGCAGCTCGCGATGCAGCCGCGACGGCGTCGCCTCGACCGCGTCCATCTGGGCGCCGAGCGGCAGGATGTGGAAGAGCGCGTCGAACAGCGCGTTGCAGACCTCCTGGACGAGGTAGGTCGCGCCGGAATAACCCATGAACGGCGTGCCGGTGTGCCGGCGGATCACCGCCCCGGGGAAGGAGGCCGGGATATAGACGCCGCGCCCGCCGGCCTCGGCCATGTACATGCGCTCGTTGAACGAGCCGAACAGGACCAGCGGCGGCTTCTCCTTCAGCGAGGCGCGCACCGCGTCGTTGTCGGATTTCGTGCCGGCGCGGCGCGAGACGGCGAGCGTGCAGGGCAGGCCCATCTCGTCCTCGAGGAAATGGCGGATGCCGCGGGCGTAGGTCTCGTTGGCGACGATGGCGAAGGAGGCGGTGCCGAAGAAGTCCTGGGTCACCGAGCGCCAGAGATCCCAGAGCGGCTTGATCGTGGTGTGCTTCTCGCGCGCGATGAAGGGCTCGGGATCGAGACCCAGGAGCTCGCCGAGAGAGCGCAGGAAGGCGGTGGTCGAATGCAGGCCGATCGGCGCCTGCAGATAGGGCCGGTCGAGCGCCTCGCAGAGCAGCCGGCCATATTCGCGATAGAGGCAGACATTGACCTCGGCGTCGGCCAGTCGCTGCACTTCCGCCAGATGCGAGCCGAGCGGGAAGGTCATGTGGACCTCGGCGCCGATGCCCTCGATCAGGCGCCTGACCTCGGCGAGGTCGGAGGGCATGTTGAACATGCCATAGGCCGGGCCGACGATGTTGACCTTGGGCCGGGCGCCCTCCTTGCGGGGCTTGGGCCTGGGCACGATGCCGCGCTTGGCGCCGTATTCGCTCCAGAGCCAGAACAGCGCCCGGTCGGCGCATTGCCACTGGTCCTCGTCGATGGTGCGCGGCAGGAAGCGCTGGATGTTGGCGCCTTCGGGCGTGACGCCGCCGCCGATCATCTCGGCGATCGAGCCCGTCACCACGACGCTCGGCAGATGCGGATCGAGCACCGCATTGGCGCGCTTCATCGCGCCCTCGGTGCCGTGCTGGCCGAGTTCCTCCTCGGCGAGGCCGGTCACCACGATCGGCAGCTCGTGCGGCGGCAGGCCGTCGGTGTAGTGCAGCACCGAGGTCACCGGCAGGTTCTCGCAGCCCACGGGTCCGTCGATGACCACCTGGAGGCCCTTGATGGCGCAGAAGACGTAGACCGCCCCCCAATAGCCGCCGGCGCGATCGTGATCCTGGATCAGCATCACGGGATCTCCTCGGCGATCGCCCTGGCCTTGGCGGCGCGTCTGGCGAATTTCTCGCGGAAGTCCGGATGCAGTTTCGGCGTGTCCTGCCAGGTGCCCGCGGTGTCGCCCTCGCCGACCCCGGCGAAGAACGCCTTCATCGCGTCCATGCGGCTCCTGTTGCCTATCGCCGAGTTGACGACCTGGGCGAGCGAGCCGGCGCCGGCCGGCCCGAACAGCGGCCGGGCCGAGATCAGGTTGGTGAAATAGAGCCCCGGAATGCCGAGCTGCTTGGCCTTCTGGACCACCGGCGTCGTGCCGATGGCGAGATCGGGCCGGAACTCGGCCATGGCGGCGAGATCCTGCTCCAGCGTGGCGCGGTAGTTGACCATCACGCCCTTGGAGGCGAGCCAGTCGCGGTCGGCCTCCGACCAAGGCGTGCGCGGGCAGGCGGTGCCGACATAGCGGAGGTCGGCCCCGCTCTCGACCAGCAGGCGCGCGACCAGCAGTTCCGAGCCCTCATAGCCCGAGAGCGTGATCCGGCCCCTGATCGGCATGGTCGCAAGCGCGCCCCTGATCGCCGGCAGCAGCTTGTTCTGCGCCGATTCGACCAGCGGGCCCGCCACGCCGCAGGCATCGCCGATCGCCTTGAGCCAGGCCGCCGCGCCGTCGACGCCGACCGGGCCGGAGCCGACGACCGTGCGGCCGGCCCCCTCGAATTCGCGGATGGAGGCCGTGTAGAACGGATGGATCGCCGCGACCGCGGCGCAGTCGAGCGCGGCATAGAGCTCGCGCCATTCGCGCGTCGGCACGACGGGACCGGCGGCCAGCCCCAGCGGCTCCAGCATCATGCCGATGCCGACGGGATCGGCCGGGAACATCTCGCCGAGCAGCGTCACGGTCGGGCGCTGGGCCTTGCCGGCGCGCGGAGCCTGGACCGGGCCGGCCTCGGCTTCCTTGCGGGCATAGGCCAGCATCGCTCCGGCAAGCACATCCTTGGCCTCGGCATGGGTCGGCACGCCGAAGCCCGGCACGTCGATGCCGATGATACGGACGCCGTTGATCTCCTTCGGCAGCAGCCGCAGCGGCACACCCGAGGCGGAGGGCACGCAGAGATTGGTGATGACGATGGTGTCGTAGAGCGCGGGATCCGCGAGCTTGAACACCGCCTCGCGGATGTCCTCGAACAGCTTGCCGGTGACCAGCGTCTCCGAATTGAACGGGACATAGCCGACCGAGCGACGCGCGCCGTAGAAATGCGAAGTGAAGGTCAGGCCATAAACGCAGCAGGCGGAGCCCGAGAGAACGGTCGCGGTGCGGCGCATACGCAGGCCGACCCTAAGCGAGCCGAAGGCTGGGCACATGCTCTGCGGCTTGTCGTGCGGGCCGACGGGATAATCGCGCGCGAAGCGCTCCAGCATCTCGCCGTTGCCGGCGCTCGCCGCGGCGGCCCGCAGCGCGTCCTTGCCGGAATGGCAGCCGAGCCCATCGCCTTGCGTCGCCGCCGCGTTGATCGCGGGGGCGGAGGCAGCGCCGGGCACAGGCTGGTGGATCGTCATCGCCGCCTCAGACCGCGTCGTAGACGACTTCGAGAGAGGCCTTCCTGGCGGCCGACGGCCCGCACATGTCCTCCATCGTCGCCGGCTCGAGCACGAAATCGGCCCCGGTCGTCTCCTTGGAGAACAGGCAGAGCAGGCCGTCCTGCGTCAGCGGGGTCGGCCGCATCGGCGGCGATTCGGCGACGTTGAGGCCGAGCTCCTCGAACAGCGGCGCCCAGACGTCGCCCGGACGGCCGACGATCTGGTAGTTGGCGCTCTTGCGGCGGATGTCGTCATTGGCGGGAATCGCGGCCAGCACCGGGATGCCGACCTTGTCGCAGAAGGCCCGCGCCTCGCCGGTGCCGTCGTCCTTGTTGATGACCATGCCGGCGACGCCGACATTGCCGCCGAGCTTGCGGAAATACTCGACCGCCGAGCAGACATTGTTGGCGACGTAGAGGCTCTGCAGGTCGTTGGAGCCGACGACGATGACTTTCTGGCACATGTCGCGGGCGATCGGCAGGCCGAAGCCGCCGCAGACCACGTCGCCGAGGAAGTCGAGCAGGACGAAGTCGAAGCCCCAGTCGTGGAAGCCGAGCTTTTCCAGCAGCTCGAAGCCGTGGATGATGCCGCGCCCGCCGCAGCCGCGCCCGACCTCGGGGCCGCCGAGCTCCATGGCGTAGACGCCGTCGCGCTTGAAGCAGACATCGCCGATCCGGACCTCCTCGCCGGCGGCCTTCTTGCGCGAGGAGGTTTCGATGATGGTCGGGCAGGCCTTGCCGCCGAACAGCAGCGAGGTGGTGTCGGATTTCGGATCGCAGCCGATCAGCAGCACCTTCTTGCCCTGCTGGGCCATCATGTAGCTGAGATTGGCCAGCGTGAACGACTTGCCGATGCCGCCCTTGCCGTAGATCGCGATGATCTGGGTTTCCTTGGTCGGCGCGGTCGTGACGATTTCGGCTTCAGGCCGCGCCGCCTCCTCGCGCAGGCGCGCGGCCATGGCGGCGGCGGGAGAGGGGATCGGATTTCTGATCTGGATGTTCACGAGCAGGCTCTCCAGTCCAGGATCATCTTCAGGCAGAGCGGGTCGCCGAAGGCGGTGCGGTAGGCTTGCGGAGCGTCGTTGGCGGCGGCGCTGTGGGTGATCAGCCCGTCGAGCGAGAGCCGGCCCTCGGTCAGCAGCGCCTGCACGGCGTCGAGGTCGGCCGGCTTCCATTCGGCGGCGATGCGCAGGCGCGCCTCGCGCATGAAGGCGGGCGGGAAGGCGAAGGAAATCGGCTGGTCGTAGAAGCCGGCGAGCACGATCTCGCCGCCCGGCGCGAGCCGCCCGATCAGCGTGTCGAGCAGCGCGGCGTCGCCGCTGACGTCGCAGATCGCGCGATAGTCCTCGCGGCTGTCGGCCCCTGGCGAGACGACGGCGTAGCCCTCCGCCCCGGCAGCCCGCAGCGGATTGCTCTCCCACACCACCGGCGCGCCGCCATGGGCGACCGCGATGCGGGCGAGCAGGCGGCCGAGCACGCCATGTCCGATGATGAGATCCGGCAGGGCGTGGCCCGCCAGGGCATGCTGCGCGGTCGCGGCCAAGGCCAGCAGCACGCCGGCCTGGCCGAGATGATCGGGGATCGCCACAGCCTTGGCGCCGGGCACGACGAGACGGGAGGAGGCGCCGCCGAACAGCCCGCGCGCATCCTTGAAGCCGCGCGAACCCGGCACGAAGACGCGCGTGCCGATCTCGTGGCCGGACTTCGCGCCCGCCTGCGTCACGCGGCCGACCGATTCGTAGCCGGGAACCAGCGGATAGCCCATGCCCGGAAAAGGCGGCATGCGGCCCGACCAGAGCAGGCGCTCGGTGCCGGTCGAGATGCCGCTCCATTCGGTGGCGACCACGACATCCTCCGCGCCGGGCGAAACCAGTTCGAGCCGGCGAAGCGCCAGATGTTCGGGTTTCTCGACGAGGACGGCCAGCGCTTGCATCGGAGCACTCTTGAGGCCGGGTCTCCGCCGCGAAGTCGGCCCCTGCCACCCGACTGTCAGGTTAGATCAACAATCTTGGATGTCAATTTGAACTTACACTTATCCTGTCAGGCCGCGTGGGCGCTGAGCGCGCCGGTCAGGAGCGGCCGGCGGGTGCGCAGCGCGCGGATCTCGGAAAAGCCCGCTTCAGCCAGGAATTGCGTCAGCTCGGCCGGCGTGCGGGCCCGGCCCGACCCCATGGCCAGCAGGTAGAAGCCGAAATAGGCGTCCGCCATGCGCGCCGTGCCGGGCGTGCCAGCCATGGGCTCGGCGATCAGCAGCGCGGCGTCCGGCGGCATCGCGCGGCGCAGGCGAGCGAGCAGCGCGCGCACCGCGTCGTCGTCATGGTCGTGCAGCACCCGGACCAGCGTGTAGAGGTCGGCGTCGCCCGGCGGCGTATCGCGATGCATGTCTCCGCCGATGGCTCGGGCGCGACTCGCCAGCCCCTTCTCGGCGAAGCGCACGCTGGCCCGCTCGGCCACGGCCGGGAGGTCGAACACCGTCAGGGCGAGGTCCGGCGCATGCTGGGCCACGACGCTGAGGAACGCGCCCTCGCCGCCGCCGATATCGACGACGCGGCGGTGGCGGTGAAAATCGTAAGCAGCGACGATGTCGTCGGCGACGAGGTGCTGCGAGCCCGCCATCAGGGCGCTGTAGGCGGCGACGTCCTGTGGCGGCGCGTTCGCCGGGTCGCTCGCCCGCGCATAGCTCCAGAAGCGCGACAGTTGCGTCGGCTGCGCCTGGCCGCGCAGCAGCGCCAGCGGATCGGCGAGATCGGCATAGAGCATATGGTGATGCGCGATCATCGCGCCGACGCCGGGATTGCCGGCCAGCGCCGCGCCGAGCATGGCGAGGCCGTAGCGCCCGCCGTAGCGCGGCTCGACGAGCCTGAGCGCGGCCGCCGCCTTCAGGAGCCGCCCGGCGGCGTCGGGCGTCATCGCGAGGCGCGGCGCGAGTTCGGCCGGCGTCAGCGGGGCCGGCTCGAGGATCGCGAACAGGTCGAGCCTCACGCACGCCGCCAGCACCTGGGCATAGACGAAGCCGGCGCAGAGATCGAACAGCGCCTGCGACTGCCGCTCGGCGATCGGCCGCGTCAGCGGAAAGGCGGCGGCGAAGCGCTGAAAGCGCGGCGTGGCGACGAGGCGGTTGCGGAGAGAGGCGATACGGTCGGCCCATGACGGGGCGCTCGACGGCGATGCCCGCAAAGCCCCTTCCCCGTGTGGGCAGGGCTTGGGGTGGGGGGCGTCCCGCCTGGTGAGCGCGTGAAGAATGGATCGCCTCCCGGATAGCTCCTGGCAAAAGACGACTCGCGAGGTCGTTCGCCCCACCCCAGCCCCTCCCGCCAGGGGGAGGGACTTAGGGCAGTGCTCCTCGGCGAACTTACGCCGCCCGGCGCTGCAGCCCCTCGGGCAGAAAGCTCTTCGCGGTCAGGCCGATCAGCGTGCCGAGCTCGCTCCGCCCGGGACAGGCCGGGATCGAGGCGATCGCCTCCAGCACCAGTTCGTCGAGATGGGCGATCGCCGGGCCGAGCCCATGCGCCAGCGCGTGGTTGGGACGCAGGTGCGCCGCGTCCTGGCCGCAGGGCTTGCCGAGTTCTTCGGGTGTCGCCGCCACGTCGCGGATGTCGTCGGCGATCTGAAAAGCCTCGCCGAGTTTTTCGCCGAGACCGCGCCAGTCGTGATGGGGCACGCCCGCCGCGGCCGCGCCTGCCATGGTCGCGCCGGCGAAGAGCGCGCCGGTCTTGGCCTGATGGTAGAGCGAGCAGTCGATCGCCGGTTCCGATTCCCAGGCCTGGCCGGCGACGATGCCGCCCCGGCTGCCGACGGCCCCGCCGACGACGCGGATCAGCGCGCCAAGCCGCTGCGGCTGGCGCGCGGAGGCCTCGGCCAACGTCTCGAAGGCGAGCACGATCAGCGCGTCGCCGGCGAGCACGGCGATCGGCTCGCCATAGGCCTTGTGCACCGAGGCCTTGCCGCGCCGGATGTCGGCGTCGTCGAAGCAGGGCAGATCGTCATGGACGAGCGAGGCGCAGTGCAGGAACTCGATCGCGGCCGCGGCCGCATTGGCCAGCTCCGGCTGGCTGTCGCCGCAGGCCTTGGCCACCGCCAGCGTCAGGCGCGGCCTGATCCGGGCGCCGCCGGGAAAGACCGCGTAGCGCATGGCATTGGCGAGAAGCGGCGGACAGTCACGATGTCCGGAGGCCTGCAAGGCCGCGGTCAGGGTCTGTTCGATGCGTGCGCCCGCGTCCATCGCCGTCTCCCCCGCGAATGATCGTTCTTTCAAACTGTCATTCCATGTGTAAAGTAGATTGGACAGTCGGGATTGGGAAGTCAATCCGGAAAGGCGCGGGCCGTCCTTGCGGGCGCAAGGACGGTGAGAGGACTGAGTCGGGATGGCCAGGCAGCGCATCGTGGTGATCGGCGCCGGCATGGGCGGGCTCGTCGCGACGCTGCTGCTCGCGGCCAAGGGCTTCGAGGTCACGCTGGTCGAGAAGGAGGACCAGCCCGGCGGCAAGATGCGCGAGGTCCTGGTCGACCATCGCAAGCTCGATGCGGGGCCGACGGTGCTGACCATGCGCTGGGTCTTCGACAGGATCCTGGCCGAGATCGGCGAGGCGCTCGACGCGCATCTGACGCTGACGCCGGCCAGGATCCTGGCCCGGCACGCCTGGAGCGGGGACGAGCGGCTCGATCTCTTCGCCGACCGCAAGGTTTCCGCCGACGCCATCGCCGCCTTCGCCGGCCCGGCCGAGGGGCGCAACTACCTCGCCTTCTGCGAACGGGCGCGCGGCATCCACGATGCGCTGAAGGATTCGTTCATGGCGCGCGAGCGCCCGAGTCCGCTCGACCTCGTCCAGCAGGCGGGATTTGGCGGGCTCGGCAAGCTCTGGTCGACGAGCCCTTTCGCGACCTTGTGGGACGCGCTCGGAAAAGCCTTCACGGACCAGCGCCTGCGCCAGCTCTTCGGCCGCTACGCCACCTATTGCGGCTCCTCGCCGTTCGCGGCGCCCGCGACGCTGATGCTCGTCGCCCATGTCGAGCAGGAGGGCGTCTGGACGGTCGATGGCGGCATGCACGGGCTGGCGCGGGCGCTGGCCGGGCTCGCCGCCGCCAGGGGCGCGCGGCTGATCTACGGCAGGACGGTCACCGAGATCGTCGTCGCCGGAGGCCGCGCGGCGGGCGTGCATCTGGGCGACGGCGAGACGCTGTTCTGCGACGCCGTCCTCAGCAACGCCGACGTCAACGCCATCGCGTCCGGCCGCTTCGGACCCGATGCCGCCGCCTTCGCGCCGGCGATCAAGCCGTCCGACCGCTCGCTCTCGGCCGTGACCTGGTCGGCGGTGGCGCGGACCTCGGGATTCCCGCTGCACCGGCACAACGTCTTCTTCTCGCGCGACTATCGCGCCGAGTTCGACGCCATCTTCAAGCGCGGCCGGCTGCCGGCCGAGCCGACGATCTATGTCTGCGCGCAGGACCGCCAGGAAGCGGACGCTACATCGACAGGGCCGCCGCCGGCCGGCGCCGAGCGCCTGCTGATCCTCGTCAACGCCCCGCCCACCGGCGACCACGGCCCCCTGCCTTCCACGGAGATCGCGCAATGCCTGGATACGACCCTGTCGCGGCTGGCCGCCTGCGGGCTGACGGTCAAGCTCCAGCACGATCACGTCCTGACGACTCAAGCCTGCGACTGGGAGAAGCGCTTCCCGGCGACGGGCGGCGCGCTCTACGGCCGGGCGACGCATGGCGCGATGGCGAGCTTCGCCCGACCGGGCTCGCGCTCGCGCCTGCCGGGGCTGTACTGGGCGGGGGGCTCGGTCCATCCGGGGCCGGGCGTCCCGATGGCGGCCCTGTCGGGGCTTATCGCGGCGCAGGCGCTGCTGGCGGACCGCGCTTCGACGTAGCCGTGCCGCCGGGCGGCTATGTCTGGTGGTATGTCGATGCGCTGAGCGATGACGGCCGCCACGGCCTCGGCATCATCGCCTTCATCGGCAGCGTCTTTTCGCCTTACTATGCGCGGGCGCGGCGACGTGGCCCGGCCGACCCGCTGAACCACTGCGCGCTCAACGTCGCGCTCTACGGGCCGGGCGTCGGGCGCTGGACCATGACCGAGCGCGGCCGCCGGCATGTCGCGGTCGCGCCGGAGCGCTTCACCGTCGGCCCGAGCGCTTTGCACTGGGGCGGCGGGACCCTGACCATCGCGATCGACGAGATCGGCATGCCGCTGCCGATCCCTCGGCGGGTGCGCGGCACGGTCCGCGTCCGGCCGCAGGCGATCACCGACCATGTCGTGACGCTGAATCCTGTCGGCAACCATTGCTGGTGGCCGATCGCGCCGCTCTCGACCGTCGAGGTCGATCTGGAAGAGCCCGATCTGCGCTGGCGGGGGCCGGGCTATCTCGACATGAACCGGGGCGACGCCCCGATCGCGGACGGATTTCGCGACTGGCACTGGTCGCGCGCGCTCACGCGCGAGGGCGCGTCCGTGCTCTATGGCGGCACGCGCCGCGACGGCTCGGCCTTCGACTATGGCTGGCGCTTCGACCAGCACGGCAGGACGGGCGCGTTCCCGCCGCCGCCGGTCGCGCCCTTGCGCAAGAGCGGCTGGCGGATCGCGCGCGAGACGCGCGGCGATGCGGGCCGCCCGGCGGAGCTCGTCGAGACGCTGGAGGATACGCCGTTCTATGCGCGCTCGCTGGTGCGGACGCATCTCGATGGCGAGGCGGTGACCGCGATGCATGAAAGCCTCTCGCTCGACCGCTTCAGGAGCCCGGTCGTCCAGGCGATGCTGCCCTTCCGCATGCCGCGCCGGCGTTGAAGCGCGACCGATCAGCCCGACGCATGGCGGCCGCGACTTACTTCGACTTGAAGCGCGCCCGCCTGTGCTGACACCATGGCGGACACGCCGCCTCAGCGCAGGATGATGACCCCATGACCGCCGCCGCACGCATCGAGCCCGCCAGCGCGCTCGTCCTGCCGAGCTATACGGACGTCGAGACCGCCGCCGGCCGGATCAGAGGCGTCGCCCATCACACGCCGGCGCTGACCTCGCGCACCGCCGACGGGCGCACCGGCGCGAGCCTCGTCTTCAAGCCCGAGAACCTGCAGCGCATGGGCGCCTTCAAGTTCCGCGGCGGCTACAACGCCATCTCGGCGCTCTCGCCCGAACAGAAGAAGGCCGGGGTGCTGACCTACTCCTCCGGCAACCACGCCCAGGCGATCGCGTTGTCCGGCCAGCTTCTCGGCGTGCCGACGACGATCATCATGCCGGAGGACGCGCCCACCGCCAAGGTCGCGGCGACCAGGGGCTATGGCGGCGAGGTCGTGTTCTACGACCGCTACAGCCAGGACCGGCTCGAGATCGGCAACCGCATCGCGGCCGAGCGCGGGCTTGCGCTGATCCCGCCCTACGACCATCCCGACGTCATCGCCGGCCAGGGCACGGCGACCAAGGAGCTGATCGAGGACGCCGGCCCGTTCGACATCCTCCTGGTCTGCCTCGGCGGCGGCGGGCTGCTTTCGGGCGCCGCGCTCGCGGCCAAGGCGCTGAACCCGGCGTGCCAAGTCTATGGCGTCGAGCCGGAGGCCGGCAATGACGGCCAGCAATCCTTCCGCTCGGGCAAGATCGTGAAGATCGCGGTGCCCAAGACCATCGCCGACGGCGCGCAGACCTCCTTCCTCGGCGACTACACCTTCCCGATCATCCAGGCGCTGGTCGAGGACATCCTGACCGTCAGCGACGCGCAACTGGTCGAGGCCATGCGCTTCTTCGCCGAGCGCATGAAGCTCGTGGTCGAGCCGACCGGCTGCCTCGCGGCGGCGGCGGCCTTTTCCGGGGCCGTCCCGGTCAGGGGCAAGCGCGTCGGCGTCATCATCAGCGGCGGCAATGTCGATCTGGCGAGTTTCGCCCGGTTCATCGCCTGAGCGCGCGTCCAAACGTCATCGGAGCCGCAATCGGCCGTTGACGCCGGGCGGATCAGCGACTATAGCCCAGCCTCTCGCGATGCCGGGCGAAAGCCCAGGTCAGCGCACCCGCATTTCCATATGGTAGCGGTCGGTCCTCGCCGGGCATGAAAGCCCGGGCGTCCGACCACGATGACGACGAGGATCTTTCCGATGGCCAATACGACGTCGGCGAAAAAGGCCACGCGCAAGATCGCGCGTCGCACCGAGGTCAACAAGGCGCGCCGGTCGCGGATGCGCACCTTCCTGCGCAAGGTCGAGGAGGCGATCGCCTCCGGCGACCAGAGCGCCGCCGCCGCCGCTCTCAAGGCCGCCCAGCCGGAGATCATGCGCGCCGCCCAGAAGGGCGTGGTCCACAAGAACACCGCCTCCCGCAAGGTCTCGCGCCTGTCGGCCCGGGTCGGCGCTCTCGGCGCCTGATCACGGGCCGTTCCCGACCGCGATTTCAGGGATGTCGAACCCGGCCGAGAGGCCGGGTTTTTCGTTGGCTGACGATCTCGCTGTTGCATTCGGGCAACGCTGCCGAAATGTCCGAATCGCAAGCTCTGGCAAGTCGATTTCGCAATCTTTCCACGGCTTTGCGCGCTTGACTCTTGGTCGCCTCTCAGGGTCGGAAAATCGGCCTGGCAGCCATTTTGGCCGCGCATCAAAAGCCTATATTTTTCATCAATTTAGCAGGCAAAGCACTTGGCGGGCCGGAATCCCGCGGACTCTTCGGGCGGCCGGAGGGCGTCTTCAAAAAAAAGATTTGGGGCCTCTCAAAAGCCGGCTTGGTGAAGAAAATCTTAAGTTCCCCAACCAATTGCAACCGGCCTGCCGGTAGGTCATCCCGGGTCGCTTCGGGGGTGACTCCGGGAAGCCGGCCCGCAGGCATATTGCGCCCGTTCGAGAGCGACCTGTAAGGTCTTTTCATCGCCGACCGGACAGCAATGGCCGCCGGGGATTTCCGAAAGATGATTGGCGTTTTGGCTCGCGACCTAGGGGGGTTGGAGGTGCTGTGCTTTGTCTTGTTGACCTGAGACGAGGTGCGGTTCCGCCTGCGGCGAGCAGTCTAGCGTAATCGAAGACATCGGGGACGGGCAACCCGCGCGGCTGAGGCCGTCGCGCGGATGGGTCCGGCATTTCAACCGGCCAACAGCGCCGGCGGGGCGGTCATGCGCGATCGTCCCCGTCGAAGCGCGCCAGATTTTGGAAGATGGGGCAGACCAATGTTCGAACGGCAGGATACGACCGAGGCGATCGCGGCAGCGGCGGCTCCCGTGACTCTGGTGGCGGAGCTGCCGCTGCTGGGACCCGGCGGCGACGGCGACGAGGAGCCCAGGCCTGTCTCGATCGCGGAGGCCTGGGAGCGGGTGCGCCGGCGCCTGCGGGCCGAGCTCGGCGAGGACGTCTTCTCGAGCTGGTTCGCCCGTGTCGAGATCGGCGCGATCGTCGACGGCGTGGCCTATCTGACGGTGCCGACCCGTTTCCTGAAGAGCTGGCTCGAGGCGCATTACGCCGAGCGGCTGCGGGTCAACTGCATGGCCGAACTGGCCGGACTCAACGGCATCGTGCTCTCGGTGCGCCAGGTGGCGCGCGAGGCGAGTCCCAATACGATCCGCGAGACGGGCGCTCCGCAACGCCCCCGCGCCACGCCCGTCGCTGCCGGCGCCGCTCCGGCCGCCGCGCAGAGCCCTGTCGACAAGATGGCCGCCTCGGCCGGCGAGGCCGATCTCGTCGACGCCTGCGGCACGCTGCTCGACCGGCGCATGACCTTCGAGAGCTTCATCGTCGGCAAGTCGAACCAGCTCGCCTTCGCCGCCGCGGAGCGGATCGCGGCAGCGCCGGCCGGCCAGTCGCCGTATAACCCGCTCTATCTCCATGCCGGCGTCGGCCTCGGCAAGACCCATCTGCTGCAGGCGATCGCCCAGGAGGCCCGCCGTCAGGGCAAGCGCGTCGCCTATTTCACGGCCGACCGCTTCATGTACGGCTTCGTGGCGGCGCTCAAGGCGCAGACCGCGCTCGCCTTCAAGGAGAAGCTGCGCGGCATCGACCTGCTCGTCGTCGACGACGTCCAGTTCATCCAGGGCCGCTCGATCCAGCAGGAGTTCGGCCACACCATCAACGCGCTGATCGACGCCGGCAAGCAGATCGTCGTCGCCGGCGACCGGCTCGCCAACGATCTGGAGACGCTCGACGAGCGCATCCGCTCGCGGCTCGGCGGCGGGCTCGTGGTCGAGGTCGGCGATCTCGACGAGGAACTGCGCGCCAGGATCATCGGCGCGCGGCTGGCCGCGCTCCAGGCGACCCATGCCAATTTCCACGTCAACCCGGACGTCGTGAGCTATGTCGCCCGCGTCGTCGCCACCAACGGCCGCGATCTCGACGGCGCCGCCAACCGCCTGCTGGCGCATGCGACGCTGTCGGGCCAGCCCGTCACGCTTGAGACGGCCGAGGCCGCGATCCGCGATCTCGTCCGCACCCGCGAGCCGCGCCGCGTCAAGATCGAGGAGATCCAGAAGCTCGTCGCCTCGCGCTACAATGTCAGCCGGGCCGACATCCTGTCGGAGCGGCGCACCGCCGCTGTGGTCAAGCCGCGCCAGATCGCGATGTATCTCGCCAAGGCGCTGACGCCGCGCTCCCTGCCCGAGATCGGCCGCCGCTTCGGCGGACGCGACCACACCACGGTTCTGCACGCCGTGCGCAAGATCGAGAAGGCGATCAGCGAGGACCGCTCGCTGCATGACGAGGTCGATCTTTTGAAGCGCATGCTGCAGGAGTAAGACCGCGACGAGGGCTGTGCGCGGCGCGCTCTGCGCCCTTGCGCCGCCAGACGCCCTCCGGCAATGTCTGCGGCCACTCCGCCGCCCGCGCGACCGCGCGGGCGCAAGCCACGCCAGAAGACGATTGCTATGAAGGTCACGGTCGAACGTTCCACGCTGCTGAAGTCGCTGGGCCACGTGCATCGCGTGGTGGAGCGCCGCAACACGATCCCGATCCTCTCCAATCTGCTGCTCGGCGCCACCGATGGCGGTCTCAGGCTGAAGGCGACCGACCTCGACATCGAGGTGGTCGAGACGGCGCCGGCCGATGTCGCGGAATCCGGCGCGACCACGGTGCCGGCGCATACGCTCTACGACATCGTGCGCAAGCTGCCCGACGGCGCGCAGGTCTCGCTGGAGACCACCGGCGACACCGGCCTCGTGCTGCGCTCCGGGCGCTCGCGCTTCCAGCTCCAGACCCTGCCGGAGAGCGATTTCCCCGACATCACCGCCGGCGAGATGGCGCACAGCTTCAGGCTGGCGGCGGGCGAGCTGAAGCGGCTGATCGACAAGACCCAGTTCGCGATCTCGACCGAGGAGACGCGCTACTATCTCAACGGCATCTATCTGCATGCGATCGAGGTCGAGGGCCGCAGCCTCTTGCGCGCCGTCGCGACCGACGGACACCGCCTCGCCCGCGTGGATACCGCCGCCCCGCAGGGCGCCGCCGGAATGCCGGGCGTGATCGTGCCGCGCAAGGCGGTCGCCGAGATCCAGAAGCTGCTGGAGGATGGCGACAGCGAGGTCTCGGTCGAGCTCTCCGCCACCAAGATCCGCATCGCGGCCCAGGCCGTGGTGCTGACCTCCAAGCTGATCGACGGCACCTTCCCCGACTATCAGCGCGTCATTCCCAGCGGCAACGACAAGCTGCTCACCGTCGACAAGGGCGATTTCGCGGCCTCCGTCGACCGCGTCTCGACGATCTCGTCCGAGCGCGGCCGCGCCGTGAAGCTGTCCATGGCCGATGGCCGGATGACGCTCTCGGTGACCAATCCCGATTCGGGCTCCGCGACCGAGGAGATCGAGGTCGATTACGCTGCGAGCCCGCTCGATATCGGCTTCAACGCGCGCTACCTGATGGATATCGCAGCCCAGCTCGACGGCGACACCGCCCTGCTCAAGCTCGCCGATCCGGGCTCGCCGACCGTGATCCAGGACCGCGAGGGAGCGTCGGCGCTCTATGTGCTGATGCCGATGCGCGTCTAGGCCGCGGTTCTCCGTGGCCGCCGTCGCGCGCCTGATCCTGCAGGATTTCCGCTCCTACGAGGCCCTCGATCTCGCGATCGGGGGCCGAATCCTGGCGCTCGTCGGCGAGAACGGCGCCGGCAAGACCAATCTGCTGGAGGCGCTCTCGCTCTTCGCGCCGGGACGCGGCCTGCGCCGGGCGGAACTGCCCGCCATGGCGCGGCAAGGCGGTCCCGGCTCCTTCGCGGTGTCGGTGGCGCTCGCCGGAGACGGCCCGAAGCTCGGCGTCGGGCTTGGCCTTCCCGATGGCGATGGCAGACGGGCGCGGCTCGCCCGCATCGACGGCGTCGCGGCCGGCTCGGCCCTGGCCTTCGGCGAGCATCTGCGGCTGGTCTGGCTGACGCCCGATCTCGACGGGCTGTTTAGGGGCGCCGCCGGCGAGCGCCGCCGCTTCCTCGACCGGCTCGTGCTGGCGGTCGACCCGGCGCACGCCGCCCGATCGAATGCGCTCGAGCGGGGCCTGCGCTCGCGCAACCGCATCCTCGAGGAAACGCCCCACGAAACCCATTGGCTCGACGGGGTCGAGCGCGAGATCGCGGAACTCGGCGTCGCGGTCGCGGCGGCGCGCGCCGAGACGGTGGCGCGGCTCTCCGCGATCATATCGGAGAGCAGCGCCGTCGCCTCGCCCTTCCCCGACGCCGCCCTGACCTTGGCCGGCGAGATCGACGAGCTTGTCGGAAGCCGGCCGGCGCTCGACGCCGAGGACGCCTATCGCGCCGTGCTGCGACAGAGCCGCATTCGCGATCGCGCCGCCGGGCGCGCGCTCGTCGGTCCGCAGGCCTCCGACCTCGTCGTGCGCCATGCCCGGAAGGACATCCCGGCCGAGCTCGGCTCGACCGGCGAGCAGAAAGCATTGCTGATCGGGCTCGTGCTCGCGCATGCCCGCCTCGTCGCGGCGATGACCGGCATCGCGCCGCTGGTGCTGCTCGACGAGATCGCGGCCCATCTCGATCCGCGCCGGCGCGCGGCGCTCTATGACGGGCTGACCCGGCTCGGCTGCCAGATCTGGCTGACCGGGGCCGACCCGGCGCTGTTTTCCGACCTGCCGACCGGCGCGCAGCGGCTGCTGGTGAAACCTGGGACCGTCATAGGCCTCGGCTGAAGCCGTGTTCAAAACCCTTTCCGGCCGGAACGCGAAGAACGATTAACCATTCTTGGCGAAACTGCGCGCTATGCAACCCAAGCTGCCTCAATTCTCGGCTGCCGACCGGCCATCGCCGGCCATCTGCTGGCGATCCTGGAGCCGCATTTCGACGCCTCCGTCAGGATGCTCTACCAGAAGACCTTCGGCGACGCCCTGCATCTGCGCCAACCGGAAACCTATGCCGACGAGACGCTGAAATACCGCAAGCTGTTCCGGCTCGAGCTCGACGACATCTATGTCGCGGCCAAGAACCGCATCATCATGCGCGCCAATGGCCGCAAGATCTGCCTCGCCGACTATCCGCAGTTCTTCGCCGAGGACTTCTCGCGCTTCTCGGCCCTGATCGTCGCAGGCTGGAAGCGGCGCTGGGGGCCGGTCGACGCGGCGCTGCGCGTCTTCTGCACGGTGATGTTGACCGACATCTCGTTCTCGCTGTCCTGCTTCGACGAGACGATCGAGAACGGCATCAACGACAAGCTCTCGGTGCTGGAGCGCTCCTTCCGCGACGGGATCGCCGAGCGCATCTCCGCGATCGAATCCGGCATGGGCGAGGTCGCGGGCCTGTCGGGACGGCTCGCCGACAAGGCCGGCGCGACGCTGCAGGCGGTGGCCGGGACCCAGCGCCGGCCCGAGCAGGTCTCGGCCTCGGTCGCCGAGATCGTCAGGGCGACGCGCGATTTCGGGGCCTCCAGCGCCCGCATCATGCGGGAGACGGCGACCTCGACGCGCGCCACCGACGAGGCCAGCGCCGAATGCCGCGGCATCACCGACAACGTCCAGGCGCTGCGCCAGGCCAATGAGCGCATCGGCAGCGTCGTCGAGCTGATCCGCAACCTGGCCTCGCAGACCAATCTGCTGGCGCTCAACGCCACCATCGAGGCGGCGCGCGCCGGCGAGGCCGGCCGGGGCTTCGCCGTCGTCGCCGCCGAGGTCAAGTCTCTCGCCAACGCCACCAACAGCGCGACCGAGACGATCCGTCACGGCGTCGACGAGGTCGTCAGCGCCGGCGAGGCGATCGAGACTGCGGTGCGCGAGCTCAGCCTCTCGATGCAGGCGATGCAGGAAAGCGCCCGCATCGTCGCGGAATCGGTCGCCGACCAGGCCGGCCGGATCGACGCCATCGCCGGCCAGGCCGAAACCTCGTCATCGGGCGTCGACGCCATTGCCCATCATGCCGCGCTCGTCGAAGGCATCGCGGGTGAGGCCGCGACGCTGGCGCGGCAGATGGACGAGCGCGTCAAGGCGACGTCGAGCCTGTCGCAGGAACTCGAACGCTCGATCGGCGATTTCCTCGGCGAAGTCGCACGCGCGCGGGCCGAGCGCCACCGCACCACCATCGCCCAGAGCGGCTGAGCCTCGCCCGGCCTCAGCCGCGCAGCACCATCCGCCCGGTCTGGACCTCGTAACCCTGCAGCTTGCCGAGGAAGGACGCGCCGAGAAGGCTGATCGAAAGCGCGCCGGCCGGCAGCACCACCGCCTCGACGTTGCGCACCAGTATATCGCCGAGCCTGATCTCGCGCAGATTGACGCGCGCGCCCTTGACCGCGCCGTTCGCGGTATTGAGCGTCATCTTGTAGTCGCTCGACGAGAGCTGGATGCCGAGCGCGCGCGCATCGGCGGCCGTCAACGCCACGACGCTCGCGCCGGTGTCGACCATCATCCTGATGCGGAAATTGTCGATCGAGGGATGCACGACGTAGTGACCGCGATAATCGGCGGCGACTGTGAGGGTCGGCCGGACCGCGGGCGGGGCGGCGACAGGCGCAGGGGCCGGACCGGACGCGCGCGCCGTCGCAAGGCTCGGCGCATCGCCACCCGTGAAGCCGGCGATCCTGTCGCCATACCCGGCCGCGCCGAGCGCGGTCGCGGCAGCAACGCCCAAGGCCCATCGCAACGGACTTTGCCCCATCCGACCATTCCAGCTTGCGTCGACAGCCCGCCGACGATGGCGGCCGAGGTGCTGACGAAGGGTGAAGTCGATCGGCGCGATTGCAGGGATCGCGCCGGTTCGGGCCCGCTTCGCGCCAAGACCCTTAACGGCACGTGTCGAGCCGGGCCGTTTCTCAGATGAACGCCGCGCCGACCAGCGCCTCGATCGCCTCGCGTCGCGGCACGCTCGGCTGCGCGCCGGCGCTGGCGCAGGCGAGCGAGCCGGCCGCGAGCCCGCGCTGCAACGCCCCGGAAAAGCCGTAACCTCCCGCCAGCGCCGCGGCGAATGCGCCGCAGAAGCTATCGCCGGCGGCGACCGTGTCGACCACCGCGACCTTCGGCGCATCGAGCCGCCGGCGCACCCCGCCATGCCAGCCGACGACGCCGTCCGCGCCGAGCGTGACGATGCAGGCGAGTTCGCGCTCGGCGTCGATGCGCCTGGCGAAATCGTCCGGCTCCAGAGCCGGCCAGCCGAGCGCTTCGGCCAGGATCAGAGCCTCGTGCTCGTTGACGATCAGGATGTCGAGACAGGCCAGGAGATCGGCTGAAAGCGCGCCGGCCGGGGCGAGGTTGAGGATGACCCGGCCGCCGGCCCGTTTCATCGCCCGCGCCGCGATCAGGCACTGGTCTTCGGGAACCTCGCGCTGCAGCAGCAGGATGTCGGTCTCGCCGAGCGGCAAACCAGACAGCGCCGACGCGTCTGCCCGCGCGTTCGCGCCGGCGGCGACGACGATCTGGTTCGCGCCCGTCGCCTCGACCGCGATGAAGGCGGCGCCGGTCGGGGCATCGATGCGGGCGACATGGGCGAGACCGACGCCGTCCTGCGCCAGCAGCGACAAGGCGATCTCGGCAAAGCCGTCGCGCCCGACCGCGCCGACGAGGGCGACCTCAGCGCCGGCGCGGCGGGCGGCGAGCGCCTGGTTGGCGCCCTTGCCGCCGGGATGCAGCGCATAGTCCGGTCCCATCACGGTCTCGCCGGCTTTCGGCAGGCGCTGGACCACTGTCACCAGATCGACGTTGAGGGAGCCGAAGACGACGATCACGATTCCAGTCCTCTCGCGAGCAGGCCGACACCTGCGATGAAGGCGGCTTCCGGCGCGACGGTCTCGAAGGCGAGGCCGGCAGCGGCAAGTCCCGCGCCGTAGCTGTCCGCCATGACCCCGTGCGCGACGAGATGGACCCGGTCCGGCCGCCCGAGGAGAGCGAGCGCGCCGGCGATCTCCTGCCCGACCAGCAGCGCCGAAAGAAACGGCCCGACGCAGCCGGGAGCCATGCGGCCGGCCAGAACCCCGGTGCGGGCCGCGAAGGCGGCGTTGAGCAGCCCGCCTGCCCGACCCGCCGCCGCGAAGCCGAGCCGCGCGCCCTCTGTCGCCTCGCCGCCCGCGGGCTCGGCCGCCAGCCGCGACAGGATCGAGTTCTGGCGCAGCAGGCCATAGACCTCGCCGGTCATGAAGCTGGCGAAGCGGGTGATGCGGCCACCCTCGACCTGAGCCCATTTGGAATGCGTGCCCGGCAGGCAGACGACGCCGTGATCGAGTCCGAGGCCGACGATCAGCGTCTCCTCGCCGCGCATCACGTCGAAGGCCCCCTCGTCGCAGGAGAGGCCGGGCAGGATCAACGCGCTCGCGCCATCCGCCAGCGTGACCTGCATCGCGGACGCGGCGATGGCGTGCGGCGTCGCGGGGCAGGCGACATAGGGCGCCTCGACCCAGCCATTGCGGCTGCCGACCATGCCGGCGAGCATGATCGCGGCGTCAGGCCGCGCGCGGCGGAAATTCCCGGCGATGGCCTCGAAGGCGGCGGGAAAGCCGCCCTCCGGCACGGATTGGATGCCCTGGTCGGCGCTGCGCCGGTCGACGACCGCGCCGTCCTCGCCGATCAGGAAGGCGCGGGCGCGGGTGGTGCCCCAGTCGAGCGCGATCAGGGGCGGGTGTGATCGCGGACTTGGCATGGGCAGGCTCCGGCGGTCGGTCGGCCCGGTTTAGCGATCCTGCGCCGTCATGGCGAGTGCCGCTCACGCCTCGAAGAAGATCGTCTCGCCGTCGCCCTGCAGGCGGATGTCGAGCCGGAAGACGCCGTCCGGCCCGCGCCTGGCGACCAGCGTATCGCGGCGCTCGGACGGCACCAGAGCGAGGACCGGGTCGGACATGTTGGCGGCTTCGTCGGAGAAATAAATCCGCGTCATCAGCCGCACCAGAACGCCGCGCGCGAAGATCGACACGGTGAGATGCGGGGCCTGCCTCGTCCCGTGCGGTCCGGGCAGCGCGCCCGGCCGCACCGTCTCGAAAAAGTAGCCGCCCTCCGCGCTCGTCTCGCAGCGCCCGAAGCCGGTGAAGCCGGCATTGCCGGCGGCGTTGAAGCGCCCCTGCCCGTCCGCCTGCCAGATCTCGATCATCGCGTCGCTCACCGCCGCGCCGTCGCCGTCGAAGACCGTGCCCTCGACGCGGATCCGCTCGCCGGCCATGCCTTCCGCCGCGACCTGCCCGGTGAAGAGTTCGCGCCCGCCATAGGCGCGCGGCGTCAATGCATAGGCGAAGAACGGGCCGATCGTCTGGGAGGGCGTCAGTTCCGGCTTTGCCTCGGTGTTCTCGGGTTCAGTGCTCATGCGGCTCCTCCGTCGGCGTCGCCTCGCGCCCGCGCAGGACGATGTCGAACTGATAGGCCAGCGCCCAGTGGTCCTCGGTCGTGCTGATGTCGAAGCGCGAGACCAGGCGGTCGCGCACGCGCTCGTCGGTGATCGACTGGAAGATCGGATCGTATCGGAACAGCGGGTCGCCCGGGAAATACATCTGGGTGATGACACGCGAGAGGAAGCTCGGTCCGAACAGCGAGAAGTGGATATGGGCCGGCCGCCAGGCGTTGTGATGGTTGCGCCAGGGATAGGCGCCGGGCTTGATCGTGACGAAGCGGTAGCGCCCGTCCGCATCGGTCAGCGCGCGGCCAGCGCCGGTGAAGTTCGGATCGAGCGGGGCCGGATGCTGGTCGCGGACATGGACGTAGCGGCCGGTCGCGTTGGCCTGCCAGATCTCGACCAGCGTGCGCGGCACCGGCCGCCCGTCCTCGTCCAGCACGCGGCCGGTGACGATGATGCGCTCGCCGATCGGCTCGCCCGCGTGCTGGCGCGTCAGGTCCATGTCGGTCTCGGTGACCGCGACATGGCCGAAGACCGGCCCCGTCGTCTCCGAGAGCGTGTGCGGCAGCAGGATCAGCGGCTGCGAGGGCGCGCGCTTCAGGGTCGACTTGTAGTCGGGCGAGGCGTTGGCGGGATGCGCCGTCAGGCCGTCCAGCGGGTAGATCAGGCTCATGCCGCCACTCCATGGGCTCGCTTGGTGCGCGCATGCAGGTCGCGCAGCACGTTGAGTTCCTGCTCGGTCGCGGGCGGAGTCTCCGCCACGCAGGCGGCAAAACGCAGGGGCCAGCCGCAGCCGGCCTGAACCTGCTCGCGCGTCACGCCGGGATGCAGCGAGGTCACGGCGAGCTCCGCCGTCTCCGGGTCGGGCTCTAGAACGCAGAGATCGGTCATCACCTTGGTCGGGCCCTTGGTTTTCAGGCCGAGCCGCTCGCGGTCGCCCTTGCCCGCGCCATGGCCGAAGGAGGTGATGAAGGGCAGTTTCTCGACGAAGGCGCGCGCCCCCATCGCCATGGTGACGAAGATCTGCTGGCAGTTGCTGGCGATCTCGGGCGCGCCGCCGCCTCCGGGCAGCCTGACCTTCGGCGCGTCATAGGGGCCGACCACCGTCGTATTCAGATTGGCGAAGCGGTCGATCTGCGCGCCGCCCAGGAAGCCGATGGTGATGCGGCCGCCCTGCAGCCAGTAGCGGAACATCTCCGGCACCGAGACGGTGGTCAGCGCCGTGTCGCAGAGTTCGCCGTCGCCGATCGAGAGCGGCAGCACGGAGGGACGCGTCGAGAGCGTGCCGGATTCGTAGATCAGCGTGATCTTCGGCGCATGCGTCAGCCGGGCGAGGTTGCAGGCGGCCGAGGGCGCGCCGATGCCGACGAAGCAGACGTCGCCATTCGTCAGCAGCCGCGCGGCGGCGATGGTCATCATCTCGGTCGGGGTCGCGGTCATCACGCGGCCTCCCGCTTCGCGCCCGCATGCGATGCAAAAACCTCGGGACCCCGCTCCAGCACGTTCGCCTTCATCCAGGCCAGAAAGGTCTCGCGCTCGCGGGCGATCTTGTCCCAGGCGATGTAGAAGTCGTTGGCGCGCCTGGTGTAGCCCTGCGCGTAGGAGGGGAAGGCCCCGCCGGGCACATGGGCGATCGCGGTGACGGTCCAGGCCGGCAGGATCACGGCGTTGGCGTTGCGCGGCCCGAAATCCTCGACGATCTCCTCGACCGTGACGAGCGCGCGTTTCGCCGCCAGCACCGCCTCCTTCTGCACGCCGACGATGCCTTCCAGCATGACGTTGCCCTCGCGATCGGCCTTGAGGGCGTGGATGATCGCGGCGTCCGGACGGATCGCCGGAACCGTCGCCAGCACCTCGCCGGTATAGGGACAGGTCACCGATCCGATCCGGCCGTTGACGCACGGCAGATCGACGCCCTTGTAGCCGCGGAATACGGCGAAGGGCAGGTTCGCCGCGCCCGCCTCGTAGGCGTTGGCCATGGCGGCGTGGCTGTGCTCCTCGATCTCCAGCCGATGCGGCCAGCCGTTCTCGACCGCGTCGCGGAAACGATGGAGCGAGCCGACGCCGGGATTTCCGCCCCAGGAGAACACCAGCTTCTCGGCGCAGCCCATGCCGATCATCTGGTCGTAGACCAGGTCGGGCGTCATCCGGATCAGCGTCAGCCGCTTTCTCGCCTGGCGGATCGCCTCGTGGCCGGCGGCGTGCGGGATCAGATGAGTGAAACCCTCCATCGCGACGGAGCAGCCATCGCTCAGGACCGCCTCGACGCCCTCGCTCAGGGAGACGAACTCCGCCACCTTGACATCTCCTCGAAATGTGCGTTTATCGCACAATGTTTTGATTATCGCACTTTATGCCGTGCGGAGAAACGGGTCAAGCATGCCGGCCGGAACGCCAGACCGCGACCATATGGCGGCCCTCGAAAAGGGGCTGGCGGTGATCGAGTGCTTCGACGCCGTCCATGACAGGCTCACCATCGCCGATGTCGCCCGCGCCACCGAGCTGTCGCGGGCGGCCGCGCGCCGCTGCCTGCTGACGCTGGCCAGGATCGGCTATGCCGAATTCGACGGCAAGTTCTTCCGGCTGACGCCGCGCGTGCTGCGGCTCGGCTATGCCTGGCTCGCCTCGACGGCGCTGCCGCAGCTGGTGCAGCCCTTCCTCGAACGACTTTCGGAGGAGGCGCATGAATCCTCCTCCGCGTCGCTGCTCGACGGGCACGAGATCGTCTATATCGCGCGCTCGGCCCAGCGCCGCATCATGTCGGTCGGGCTGTCGGTCGGCTCGCGCCTGCCGGCGTTCTGCTCCTCGATGGGGCGCGTGCTGCTGGCGGCGCTGGAGCCGCAGGCCGCCGAGGCGCTGATCCGGGCCGGGACACCGCGCGCGCTGACGCCGCGCACGGTCACCGATCCGGCCAGGCTGATGGCGCTGCTGGAGGATGTGCGCGCGCAGGGCTGGTGCCTTGTCGACCAGGAGCTCGAACTCGGGCTGGCCTCGCTCGCCATGCCGCTGCTCAGCCATCGCGGCGCGGTCGTCGGCGCGTTCAACCTGTCGGTGCAGGTGCAGCGGGTCCCGGCCGAGGCGATGGTCGCGCGCTTCCTGCCGCGCATGCAGGCGATGCGGCTGCAGCTCCAGCCGCTGATCAAGTGAAGAGCAAATCCCATGAAAGATCCGTGCCGATGATCACCCTGACCGCCGGCGCGCTGAGCGCCCGCATCGTGCCGGACGCCGGCGGCATCGTTGCCGGACTCGACTGGCGGCGGCCGGACGGGCGCTTACACAGGCTGCTGCATGCGCCGGACGGCGCGACGCCGTCGACCCGCCGGCCCAACATGTTCGGGAGCTGGGCGATGGTCCCCTTCGCCAACCGCGCTTTCGGCGGCGTGGTCGACGACGGCGGACGCCGCTTCACCGTGCCGGAGAACAACGTCCATGGCGGCGGCAACATCCACGGTTTCGGCTGGCAATCCGCCTGGAGAATCCTGGGTCGGACCGCCAGCCATATCGCGCTGGAGCACCGAAGGACGACCGGGTCGGACCCCTATCGCTACCGGGCGACGCAGGACGTCAGCCTGGATCCGGCCGGCATGACCGTCGCGATCGCGGTCACCAACGAGGCGGACCAGGCCCTACCCTATGGCCTCGGCCATCATCCCTGGTTTGCCTGCGCGCCCGACACGCAACTCGGTATGACCGCGACGGGCGCGCTCGTCTTCGGCGAGGCCTTTCGCGCGACGGGCTCGCAAGATCTGTCCGGCGGCGGCCCCTATGCCGGCAAGCCGGTTTTCGCGACGGGTCGCGAAACGGCATGGAGTTTCCTCGGCTGGGACGGCGTCGCGCGCATCGAGACGCCCTCGACCGGGCTTGGCCTCACCCTGACAGCGAGCGAAACCCTGCGCTGTCCGGTGGTCTGGGCGCCGGCGGGCGCGGATTTCCTCTGCGTCGAGCCGCAGAGCCACGCGATCGGTTCGCCCAGCGAGAAGCCGGCGCGCGAAGCCGCGCCGCTGATGCGGCTGGAGCCGGGCGAGACGCTCTCGGGCTGGCTTCGGATCGCGCCGGCGGCGCTTTGAGCTGTGCTCAGCGCCAGCGCGGGCCGGTCTGGTGGTAGCGCGGCATGTCGGAGGGATGGTAGCCGAGCGCTCCGGACGGAAGGGCCGGGCGCAGCAGGATCTGGCCCCGCGCCGTATCCCAGCTCGGTCATGCGCTGGGCCGCGAGATCGACCCGGACGTCGACGCCGGCCCGCGCCGGAAAGAGGGCGAGCAGCGACAGGCCGAGAAAGGCCAGGATGCCGAGGACGCGACGCATCACACACTCCGGGGGGCGCAACTGGTGAGACCGATCGGCGTCGTCGGGCGCGAAGGCCGCCGCCAGCGCGCTCAAGAAAACGCCTGCTCGCGGACGTCGTAAAGCGTCCACGCGAATCGTGGTTTCCGCCATCGCGGCGAGGGCATGCGCGGCGCGCGCTTTACCGGCTCGGAGCGCGGGGTGTAGCAGGGTGATCCCCTCCTTTCGACGCCCGTCTCTTTGCCCGGTACCCATGACAGAGATGCTCCTGCCGGCCGGCGTCACGCCCGCGATCGCGCTGCTGCTCGTCGCCGTCAGCTTCATGACCTCGGCCTTTACCGCCGCCTTCGGCATCGGCGGCGGCGCGGTCATGCTGGGCGCGCTCGCCGGCACGGTCTCGCCAGCCGTCGTCATCGCGGTCCACGGCCTCGTCCAGCTCGGCTCCAATGTCGGGCGCGCCTTCGTCCAACGCATCCATGCGCAGTGGGGCATGGTGGCGCGCTTCGCGCTTGGCTCTCTCGTCGGCGTCGCGATCGGCGGCTATATCGTCGTGGCGATGCCGGAGCGGGTGCTGCTCGGCGTGCTCGGCGGCTTCATCCTCGTCCTGGCCTGGATCCCGAAACCGCGGATTCCCGGCCTCGCCTCGAGCGGGCTGGTCGTGGGCGGCGGCATCTCGACGGTCGTGACCATGTTCGTCGGCGCGACCGGCCCCTTCGTGCAGGCGCTGCTGCTGCCGCTCGGCCTGCGGAAGCGCGAGCTCATCGCCACGCACGCCGCCTGCATGATGGTGCAGCACCTGCTCAAGGTCTTCGCCTTCGCCGCGCTGGGTTTCGCCTTCGCCGGCTGGCTGCCGCTGATCGCGGCGATGATCGTCTCGGGCTTCCTCGGCACCATCGCCGGCACGAAGCTGCTCGACCGGCTGCCCGAGCGCTGGTTCGTCGCGATCATCAAGACCGTGCTGACGGTGATAGGGCTCGATCTGCTGCGCCGCGCCGCCGGTTTCTGACGCCTCACAGCATCGGCAACGAGCGCGGTTTCGGGCCGCGCGGGAAAGCCGCGTCGATGCGCGCGATGTCGTCGTCGCCCAGGCGCAGGCCAAGCGCGCCGGCATTGTCCTCGACATGGGCGGTCCGAGCCGCCTTCGGGATCGCGAAGACCGAGGGGCGGCGGGTCAGGAAGGCGAGCGCGACCTGTCGCGGGCTCGCGCCACGGCTCTCCGCGATCCTGGCCAGCACCTGTCCGCCGGCGCTGCCGGGTTCGGGAAAATCGTCCTGCCCGAAGGGGCTGTAGGCGGTGACCGCGACGCCATGGCGCTCGCACCACGGGATGACGGCATGCTCGATGGCGCGCTCGCGCAGATGGTAGAGCACCTGGTTGCAGGCGATCTCCCCCTTGCCCGACACGGCGAGCGCCTCCTCCAGATCGTCGACGTCGAAATTGCTGACGCCCCAGGACAGGATCTTGCCCTGCGCGCGCAGCGTCTCGAAGGCGGCGAAGGTCTCCGCCAGCGGATGCGAGCCGCGCCAGTGCAGCAGGTAGCAGTCGAGCCGGTCGGTCTCGAGACGCGCCAGCGAGGCCTCGCAGGCTCTGACCGTTCCGCTGCGCGAGGCGTTGTGCGGAAGCACCTTCGAGACGAGGAAGACCTCGTCGCGCCGGCCGGCGATCGCCTCGCCGACGATCTCCTCTGACCGGCCGGAACCATACATCTCGGCGGTGTCGACATGGTTCAGGCCGAGATCGAGCCCGCGCCGCAGCGCCGCGACGGCCTCGTGGCGGTCGCCGAGTTCGATGTTCCAGGCGCCCTGACCGACGGGCGGGACGGCCGGGCCGCCGGCCCCGAATGGTTGCGAGGTCATGATGTCCTGCTTGGCCGCGACGTCACACCGGCGGCGTGCCGTTGGCCGACAGCACCTCGCCCGCCAGATAGAGCGAACCGCAGATCAGGATGCGCGGCGGGGCCGGCCAGTTGCGTTCGGCGATGGTCCGCAGCGCCTGTTCGACGGAGCCCGAGATCTCCGCCTGCAGCCCGGCCTCTCCCGCGAGCGCCGCGACCTCGGCGGCGGGCCTCGCCACCAGCGAGTTCTGGATCGGGACGGTCAGAAGCGTCTGCGCCAGCCCCTTGAAATGGCCGAGCGTGGCCTTGGCGTCCTTGGTCGAGAGCAGCCCGACGATCATCACCAGCGGGGCCGGGTTGCGATCGGCGAGATCGGCCATGGCCTGCGCCAACACGCGGCCGCCATCGGGGTTGTGGCCGCCATCGAGCCAGAGTTCGGCGCGCGGCGGCAGCAATTCGACCAATTGCCCGCGCGACAGGCGCTGGAGGCGCGCCGGCCAGTCGGCGCCGAGCATGCCCTGCTCGAACGCCCTGGCCGGCAGCCCGCCATAGCCGGCGGCGCGCAGGCCCGCGATCGCCGTGCCGGCGTTGACGTGCTGGTGCCGGCCCGCGAGGCGCGGCAGGGGCAGGTCGAGCAGGCCCTCGCCATCCTCGTAGACCAGCCGGCCGCCATCCTCGCGGACGTTGAAATCCTGCGCGCCGATGAGGATCTTCGACGCTCCGACGCGCTCGGCGGTCGCCTCCAGCACGGCGGTCGGTTCGGGTTCCTGCGGCGCGATCACGGCCGGCGCGCCGCGCTTGAAGATGCCGGCCTTTTCGCCCGCGATCTTGGTGACGGTGTCGCCGAGATACTCGGCATGGTCGAGCGAGACCGGCGTCACCACGGCGCAGGCCGGGTGGGCGATGACGTTGGTCGCGTCGAACTGGCCGCCGAGCCCGACTTCCAGCAGCACGACATCGGCCTCGTGCTCGGAGAACAGCAGCAGGCCCGCCGCCGTCGTCATCTCGAAAAATGTGATCGCGTCGCCGGCATTGGCGCGTTCGCAGCGGGTCAGCGCATCGACCAGCATGTCCTCGTCGACGAAGCGGCTGCCGCCGACAGCGCCGAGCCTTATGCGCTCGTGGAAGCGCACCAGATGCGGCGAGGTGTAGACATGGACGCGCAGATCCGCCGCCTCGAGGATCGCGCGCATGAAGGCGATGGTCGAGCCCTTGCCGTTGGTGCCGGCGACATGGATCACCGGCGGCAGCCTGGCCTGGGGATCGCCCAGCCGCTCCAGCAGCCGCAGCATGCGCCCGAGCGACAGGTCGATCAGCTTGGGATGCAGCGCGAGGAACCGCGCCAGCAGCGTGTCCGACGACCCCATGACGCGTTTCCGGCCCTCGTCCGCGCGCGTCGCTCAGGCCGCCTCGGTGAGCGGCGGCGAAGGCTCGGCTAGCTTGGCGGGATCGGGCTGACGGGTCAGCAGCCGCCCGAGCCTCGCCAGCGTCCCGGGCAGGTCGTGGCGATGGACGACCATGTCGACCATGCCGTGATCCTTGAGATACTCCGCGCGCTGGAAGCCTTCGGGCAGCTTTTCGCGGATGGTCTGCTCGATGACGCGCGGACCGGCGAAGCCGATCAGCGCGCCAGGCTCGGCGATCTGGATGTCGCCCAGCATGGCGTAGGAGGCGGTGACGCCGCCGGTGGTCGGGTTGGTCAGCACGACGAAATAGGGCAGTCCGGCGCGGCGCAGCATCCGGACCGCGACGGTGGTGCGCGGCAATTGCATCAGCGAGAGGATGCCTTCCTGCATGCGCGCGCCGCCAGACGCCGCGAAGACGACATAGGGCGTCTTCTTCTCCAGCGCGGTCTCGGCGCCCCTGATGAAGGCCTCTCCGGCGGCCATGCCGAGCGAGCCGCCCATGAAGTGGAAATCCTGCACGGCCAGCGTCATCGGCAGGCCCTTGACCCGGCCATAGCCGACCTTGAAGGCGTCCTGCGCGCCGGTCTTGGCGCGCGCGTCCTTGAGCCGGTCGAGATAGCGCTTCTCGTCGCGGAACTTCAGCGGGTCGACCGCGACCTCGGGCAGTGCGACGTCGAGCCATTTGCCCTCGTCGAAGGTCATGCGAAGGCGATCGGGCGCCTTGACGCGCATATGGTGGTCGGAGCCGGGGATGACGAAGCCGTTGGCCTCGACATCCTTGTGGAAGACCATCTGCCCGGAATCGGGACATTTGATCCAGAGATTCTCCGGGCTCTCGCGCTTGAACAGCGTCTTGATGCGCGGCCGGACGACTTCGGAGATCCAGTTCATCGCTTCGATCCTGACGGTTTTGCCGCGAAAGGCCGGCTCAGGCCGCGGCCTTCGCCGCCCGGCGGACGCCGGCGGCGAGCTCCGCCACCAGCGACGTGACGGCCGATACGGTCTTTTCCGTGGCCCTGCCGTCGCCATCCAGCGACAACCGGACCCGCTCGACCAGGGCCGAGCCGACGACGACGCCGTCCGCGCCCCTGGCTATCGCCACCGCATCGGCCGCCGTCTTGACGCCGAAGCCGACCGCGACCGGAAGATCGGTATGGCGCTTGATCCGCGCGACCGCCTCGCCGACGGCCTCGTAATCGCCGATGGCGCCGCCGGTGACGCCGGTCACCGAGACGTAATAGACGAAGCCCGAGGTGTTCCGCAGGACCTTGGGCAGGCGTTCGTCATCCGTGGTCGGCGTGGCGAGGCGGATGAAGTTCACCCCTGCCGCCAGCGCCGGCAGGCAGAGTTCGGCGTCCTCCTCTGGCGGCAGGTCGACGACGATGAGGCCGTCGACGCCGGCCGCCCTGGCGTCCTGCAGGAAGCGCTCGACGCCGTAGACATAGATCGGGTTGTAGTAGCCCATCAGCACGATCGGCGTGTCATGCCCGGCGTCGCGGAAGGCCGCGACCATGGCCAGCGTGGCCTTCAGCGTCTGGCCGGCCTTCAGGGCGCGCTGGCCGGCGAGCTGGACCGGGACGCCGTCCGCCATCGGGTCGGTGAAGGGCACGCCGAGTTCGATGATGTCGGCGCCGGCCGCCGGCAGCGCATGCAGGATCGCCGAAGAGGTGTCGAAATCCGGATCGCCGGCGGTGACGAAGGTCACCAGCGCGGCGCGCCCCTCGGCGGCGCAGGCGGCGAAACGGGTCTGGATGCGGGTCTGGCCGTTGGTCGTCATGCGCCAGCGGTTAGCATGGCCGGCGCGGGCTGGCGAGAGGGCAGGTCGGGCCGCCTCAACCGATCGTCGCGCCGCGGTCGCGGAGCAACTGGCGTAGCACCGAGCGATGGCAGCGCGCCTCGTCCTCGCAATAGCAGCCAACGGAGAGGTCGGCCCTGTGCGAAAGCGCGGCCAGCAGATCGAGCGTGCGGCTGGCCGGCGGCCCCGCCATCTCGGCCCTGAAGGCGCGCACGAAGCCGGCCCATTGCGCATCGGTGCTCGCCGCCTGGGCCCTGGCGACCAGTTCGGCGCTCGGCGACAGCTCGGGATACCAGACGTCGAACCAGTCGTCCGCGGCGAAGCGCTCCTTGCGGACGCCGCGCGGCGGACGCCGGACGGCGCCGATGCGCGTGCCTTCGTCGGGATGGCGGGCCGAGCCGAGACGGACGATGCGGAGAGGCATATTCGAGACGGCCTGAACAGCCTCACATCCCGCCCAGTATCTCCGCCACCTGGGGAATGTCCTTGTCGCCGCGGCCGCAGAGGTTCATCACCATCAGATGGTCCTTGGGCAGCTTCGGCGCGAGCTGCATCACCTTGGCGAGCGCGTGGGCCGGCTCCAGCGCGGGGATGATGCCCTCGAGCTTGGAGCAGAGCTGGAAGGCCTCCAGCGCCTCGTCGTCGGTCGCGGAAATGTAGCTGACGCGGCCTGAATCGTGCAGCCAGGCATGCTCGGGGCCGATGCCGGGATAATCGAGCCCGGCCGAGATCGAATGGGCGTCCTTGATCTGGCCGTCGCCGTCCATCAGCAGATAGGTCCGGTTGCCATGCAGGACGCCCGGCGTGCCGCCGGTCAGCGAGGCCGCGTGCAGCCCGGTGGACAGGCCGTGGCCGGCCGCCTCGACGCCGAACATCTTGACCTCGGGGTCGTCGAGGAAGGGGTGGAACAGGCCGATCGCGTTGGAGCCGCCGCCGATCGCGGCGATCAGCGAATCCGGCAGCCGGCCTTCGGCCTCCTGCATCTGCTCGCGCGTCTCGCGGCCGATCACGCACTGGAAATCGCGCACCATCGCCGGGTAGGGATGCGGGCCCGCCGCCGTGCCGATGCAGTAGAACGTCGTCGCGACATTGGTGACCCAGTCGCGCAGCGCCTCGTTCATCGCATCCTTCAGCGTCTTCGAGCCGGACTGCACCGGCACGACCTGCGCGCCCAGCATCTTCATGCGGAAGACATTTGGCTTCTGCCGCTCGACATCGACCGCGCCCATATAGACGATGCATTCGAGGCCGAAGCGGGCGCACAGCGTCGCGGTCGCGACGCCGTGCTGGCCGGCGCCTGTCTCGGCGATGATGCGCTTCTTGCCCATGCGCCTGGCCAGCAGGATCTGGCCGAGCACATTGTTCACCTTGTGCGCGCCGGTGTGGTTCAGTTCGTCGCGTTTGAAATAGATTTTCGCGCCGCCCGATAGGCCGGCGGCCGTCGCTACACCACGCAAGTGCTCGGTCATGCGCTCGGCGAAATAGAGCGGCGAGGGCCGGCCGACATAGTGCTTCAGATAGGAGGCCATGTCCTTCCGGAAGGCCGGATCGACCTTGGCGGCCTCATAGGCCTGCTCCAGCGAGAGCACGAGCGGCATCAGCGTCTCCGCGACGAAACGGCCGCCGAACAGACCGAAGCGGCCGTTTTCGTCCGGGCCGGACCGATAGGTATTCGGGTTCTGGGGCGCGTTCATGCCGGGCCTGCCTTCTTGTCCAAATTTTGCGCGGCGGCCCGCGCCGCCGCGACGAAATCCCCGATCCGGTCGGCATCCTTGACGCCCGGCGCGCTTTCGACGCCCGACGAGACATCGACGCCGGCCGGCCGCGCCATGCGGATCGCCTCCGCGACATTCGCCGCATCGAGCCCGCCCGATAGCATGAAGCCAAAGCCGGGGTCGAGCTTCGCCAGCAGCGCCCAGTCGAAAGGCCGGCCATGGCCGCCGGGATAGGCTGCGTCCTTCGGCGGCTTTGCGTCGAGCAGGATACGGTCGGCGACGCCGCGATAGGCCGCGACGGCGGCGAGATCGTCCACGCCGGCGATGCCCAGCGCCTTCATCACCGGCAGGCCGGTCGCGACCCGGATGGCGCGGACCTCGTCGGGCGTCTCGCGGCCATGAAGCTGGAGCCAGTCGGGCTTCAGCGCCTCGACAAGCTCCCGCACCTCGCCGAGATCGCGATCGACGATCAGCGCGACGATATCGGCGCGCTTCCGCGCCAGGCCGGCAAGCTCCGCGGCATGCTCGCGCGAGACGTATCGCGGGCTCTTCGGATGAAGGACGAGACCGACCATGTCGGCGCCGGCATCCAGCGCCGCCCGCATGGTGTCGGGAGTCGACAATCCGCAGATCTTCACCTCGAGACCGGGTTTCAACGTCGTCATGGGCGGCCTATAGCATGATCGCGCACGTCGCACTTGCGACATGATGGCCGGTAAAGCCAAGCTGCCGAACATGGCGCGGCGCGCGCGGGAATTGGTTGGGGCATGAGGCGACGCGGTTTCACGATACTGGCGGGGCTGCTGGCGATCTTCGGCATCGTGGCCGCGGCCTTCTATCTGGTCAGCCAGCCCAGGACGCTGAAGCTCGCGGTCGGGCCGCTCGGCTCCGAGGACGCCCGCATGGCGGCCGGCTTCGTGCAGGGCCTCAACCGCGAAAAGTCGCAGATCAGGCTGAAGCTCATCCTGACCGAAGGCCCGGAGGAGAGCGCCAGGAAAATCGATGCCGGAGCGGCCGATCTCGCCATCATCCGGCCCGATATCGCCTTGCCGGGCAAGGCCGATACGGCGCTGATCACGCGGCGCTCATTCCCGTTCTTCATCACGCGCAAGGAGACCGCGATCGGCCGCATCGCCGATCTGCGTGGCAAGACGATCGGCGTGGTGCGCAATCCGCCCGGCAACCTCGCCTTGCTCAGGCTCGTGCTGGCGCAATACGAGGTCGCGGCCGAGGAGGTCACGATCGTCGGCCTGACGAAGGACGAGATCGTGCCCGCCGCGAAGGAGGGCCGCATCAACGCCTTCTTCTCGATCAACGCGGTGGGTGCGCGCACCAACAACGAGGCCGTCGGCCGGCTGCGCTCGGGCTGGGGCGATGATCCGGTGCTGATCCCGGTGCGCGAGGCCGACGCGATCGCGGCCCGCATCCGCACGATCGAGACCGGCGAGATCGTGCGCGGCGCGCTCGGCGGCGATCCGCCCCGCCCCTCGGAGGCGCTGCCGACGATCGCGATCACCTCGCGGCTCGTCGCCTCGCAGGATCTCGCTGACGATGTCGTCGGCAATCTCGTCAGCGCCGTGCTGGCGCTGCGCGTCACCCTCGCCGCCGAACTCCCGCTGATCCAGGGACTGGAAGCGCCCTCGACCGACAAGGATTCGGCCTTGCCTGTCCATACCGGCGCGGCCGCCTTCATCGATGGCGAGCAGAAGACCTTCTTCGAGCGCTATGGCGACTGGTTCTATCTCGGCGTGATGGGGCTGTCCCTGCTCGGCACCGGCACCGCCGGATTGCTCGGTCGCGAAAGCGCCGCGCGCCGGCGCAGGGCGATGTCGGGCCTGGACGAGTTGCTGGCCTTGCTGCCTGAAATCAGATCCTGCGAGGACGAAGGCAGCCTTGCAGGCTTCGAGAACCAAGCCGACGTCATCCTGACGCGCGTGCTCGGCGACTACGCCAAGGACGATCTCGACGGCTCCGGTCTCGCCGCCTATCGGCTGGTGATGGACCAGGTCGGGCGGGCCGTGGCCGAGCGCCAGCGGCAACTGGCGGAGTCGTGACGAGGCGGCCGGTCGGGCTTGTTTCAACTGCGTAAGTTACGTATAATCCTGTCATCCATTCCGTGGTCGAAACGCACGCCTTTCGCCGCGCGGCGCGGGATGCTGGAATGACGGAGAGGACGTCTCAGCGCTGGTCGACATCCTCGCTTCCAATTCTATGGCTGGAGACGAGATTGCCCGAACCGGAGCTGCGGGCAACTGCGGCTCGCGGGCAAAGGCAAGAGTGGCGGACACAGAAGCATCACGTCCTACTCAGGTGCCGACATCCCCGTATTCCTCATCACCGTTTTCGCCAAGCGCGATCGCGCGAACAAAGCCGAATGCATCGCCTTGGGCGATATCACCAAAAAGCTCGTCGCGGCCTATGGGTCGAAGCCGAGCCGGTCGGGAGAGCGCCGATGACCAAATTAGCGTTTGCCAGGATCGCCGAAGGCCTCGAAGAAGCTGTTGCCATCGCGCAGGGCAAGGCGGAGCCGGCGGCGCTGCACCTCCCGGCCCATGTCGACGTAAAGGCGATCCGGCAGGGTTTGAAACTGTCTCAATCCCACTTCGCCGAGGCGTATGGCTTCAGCGTCGTGCAGATCAGGGATTGGGAGCAAGGTCGCTCGCGGCCGCTCGGAGCCCTGCGTGCCTATCTGACGGTTATCGCGAAACGGCCAGAGGATATCCGCGCTCTGTTGCGCTCGGCCGCCTGAACCGCTCAACGACGAGCACAGGCTCGCATCGGTCGAGGTTGCCCAAACGCCCTCCAGCGTTTATGTGCAGCGCAGCGAATTCCAGATTCCTCACGAACGGGCTGCGCCGGCCGGGTTTCCACCCCGCCGGCCCGTGGCCATGAACAAGGCCTTTCCCGCATGTCCATGCGCAACATCGCCATCATCGCCCACGTCGACCACGGCAAGACCACGCTCGTCGACAAGCTGCTGCAGCAGTCGGGCACCTATCGCGACAACCAGCGCATCATCGAGCGCGTGATGGACTCCAACGACCTGGAGAAGGAGCGCGGCATCACCATCCTCGCCAAGGCGACCTCGGTCGTCTGGAAGGACACCCGCATCAACATCGTCGACACGCCGGGCCACGCCGATTTCGGCGGCGAGGTCGAGCGCATCCTCAACATGGTCGATTCGGCGATCGTGCTGGTCGACGCCGCCGAGGGGCCGATGCCGCAGACCAAGTTCGTCGTCTCCAAGGCCCTGAAGCTGGGCTTGCGCCCGATCGTGGCGATCAACAAGGTCGACAAGCCGGACGCGCGCGTCACCGAGGTGATCAACGAGGTCTTCGACCTCTTCGCCGCGCTCGACGCCAATGACGACCAGCTCGATTTCCCGATCCTCTACGGCTCGGGCAAGCAGGGCTGGATGGCGCATGATCCGGCCGGCCCGCAGGACCAGGGCCTGGCTCCGATGTACGATCTCATCCTCTCCCATGTGCCCGAGCCGCGCACGGAGGAGGGTCCGTTCCGGATGCTCGGCACGCTGCTCGAGGCCAATCCCTATCTCGGCCGCATCATCACCGGCCGCGTCGTCTCCGGCTCGGCCAGGCCGAACCAGACGATCAAGGTGCTCTCGGGCGACGGCGCGACCGTCGAGACCGGCCGCATCACCAAGATCCTCGCCTTCCGCGGCCTGGAGCGCACGCCGATCGAGGAAGCGATCCCGGGCGACATCGTCTCCATCGCGGGGCTGGTGAAGGGTTCCGTCGCCGACACCTTCTGCGACCCGTCGGTCGAGACCCCGATCAAGGCCCAGCCGATCGACCCGCCGACCGTCTCGATGACCTTCATGGTCAACGATTCGCCGCTCGCCGGCACCGAGGGCGACAAGGTCACCACCCGCGTCATCCGCGACCGGCTGTTCAAGGAGGCCGAGGGCAATGTCGCGCTGAAGATCGAGGAGGCCTCCGACAAGGACAGCTACGTCGTCTCCGGCCGCGGCGAATTGCAGCTCGCGATCCTGATCGAGACGATGCGCCGCGAGGGCTTCGAGCTCGGCGTCTCGCGCCCGCGCGTCGTGCTGAAGCGCGACGAGAGCGGCCAACTGCTGGAGCCGATCGAGGAGGTCGTGATCGACGTCGACGAGGAGCATTCCGGCGTCGTCGTGCAGAAGATGTCCGAGCGCAAGGCCGACATGCTGGAGATGCGCCCCTCCGGCGGCAACCGGCTGCGACTGGTCTTTCACGCGCCGACGCGCGGGCTGATCGGCTACCAGGGCGAATTGCTCACCGACACGCGCGGCACCGCGATCATGAACCGGCTGTTCCACGCCTACCTGCCCTACAAGGGCGAGATCGGCGGGCGCCGCAACGGCGTGCTGATCGCGATGGAGACAGGCGAGGCGGTGGCCTATGCGCTGTGGAACCTGGAGGATCGCGGCCCGATGATGATCGAGCCCGGCTGGAAGGTCTATCAGGGCATGATCGTCGGCGAGCATACGCGCGAGAACGATCTCGAGGTCAACGTGCTCAAGGGCAAGAAGCTGACCAACATCCGCACCACCTCGAAGGACGAGGCGGTGCGCCTGACGCCGCCGATCCGGATGACCCTGGAACGGTCATTGGCCTGGATCGACGACGACGAACTGGTCGAGGTCACGCCGAAGTCGATCCGCCTGCGCAAGGGCGTGCTCGACCCCAACGAGCGCAAGCGCTCGCAGAAGCTGAAGCAGGAAGTCGCGTAGGCGCGGATTTCCCGGCCGTCGTTACCTGAACGGCGGCTCGTCGAAGCTTCTGAGCTTGCGCGAGTGGATCGTCGAGCCCGCCTCCTTCAGCTTCTCCAGCGCGGCCAGCCCGATGCGCAGATGCTCGCTGACGGCGCGCTCGTAGAAGGCGTTGGCCGCTCCGGGCAGCTTGATCTCGCCGTGCAGCGGCTTGTCGGAGACGCAGAGCAGCGTGCCGTAGGGCACGCGCAGCCGGTAGCCCTGCGCCGCGACGGTGCCTGACTCCATGTCGACCGCGATGGCGCGCGACAGGTTGATGCGGCGGCGCTCCTTGGTCCAGCGCAGCTCCCAGTTGCGGTCGTCCTGCGTCACCACGGTGCCGGTGCGCAAGCGGTTCTTGAGCCGGTCGCCTTTTTCGCCCGTGACCTCGGCGGCCGCCTCCTGCAGGGCGACCTGGACCTCGGCGAGCGCCGGCACCGGCACGTCCGGCGGCACGAGCTCGTCCAGGATGCCGTCCTGCCTGAGATAGGCGTGGGCCAGCACGTAGTCGCCGATGATCTGCGTCTGGCGCAGGCCGCCGCAATGGCCGACCATCAGCCAGCAGTTCGGCCGCAGCACCGCGAGATGGTCGGTGATGTTCTTGGCGTTGGAGGGGCCGACGCCGATATTGACCAGCGTCACGCCCTCTCCGTTCTCGCGGATCAGGTGATAGGCCGGCATCTGGAAGCGGTGCCAGGGCGCCGACATCACGCGCTCGGCCGCGGACACATCGAGGCCCTGTCGGTCGATCCGGATGCCGCCCGGCGTCACCAGCGCCAGCGCCGTGCCGGCCTCGATCTCGGCCAGCGCCAGCCTGACGAACTGGTCGACATAGCGGTGGTAGTTGGTCAGCAGCACCCAGGGCTGCACGGCGCGCCAGTCGGCGCCGGTGTAGTGCACCAGCCGGCGCAGCGAATAATCGACCCTGACCGCGTCGAACAGCGCGAGCGGGCGCGGCTGGCCGTCGACGATGTCGAAGCTGCCGTCGGCGATCTCGTCGCCGACCAGCGAGAGCAGCGGCGTCGGGAAATGGCGCGCCAGCTCCGCTGCCGTGACCTTGCCGCGGCCGAGTTCGTCGCCGCCGTCGAGCGCGTAGGGATAGGGGATTTCCTGGTCGCTGACGCCGGTCTCGATCGTCGCGCCGTATTCCTCGACCAGCGGCCTGAGCTGGTCGAGAAGATAGCCGCGGAATTCGGCCGGCTGCGTCACCGTGGTCGAGTAGATGCCGGGCGCGGCGAATTTGGCGTAGCCCCGCCGGGTCGCCGCCGGCAGTGCCGACGGCGCATAGGTCACGCGCAGCGCCGGATAGCGATAGCGCGCGCGCCTGTCTTGCCCCGGCGGGTCGCCTGTCTCGAAGAAACACTGCAGATCGGCGCGCAGCGTCGCCTTCGCCTGCCCGTAGAGAGCTTCGAGCCGGTCGATGGCGGCTTCGGGCGTCGCGGCGGTCTCGAATGTCATGGGGCGAACGATCCTTTCGTTCGGCTGAGCTTCTAGCCGGGCTCGCACCGTCCTGACAACAACCGACGATGCCGCTGGCGAGGCTGGGGACCGAGCCTGCGGACGCCGTCGACAGGCCGGTCGCCATGGCTGGAGCACTATGCGCTTCTGGGACCGGAGCCTCGGCCGGCTGGAGGATCTCCTTCAGGGAATGAAAGGCCCGGCCGCCGGTCGAGGCGCCGCTGACCCCGGCCACCCTGACGATGCGTGACGATTCCGTCCCGCCCACGGCAAAGGACCACGACCATGCGCGAGACCGTCCTGCCCGCCGCCGCGGCCTGTCCAGCGCGCGATCGCGATCGATGCGACGCCGGAGCGGATCTGTCCGCTGATCGCCGATTTCCAGGTTTGGGACGCGTCGCGCTGTCGGACGGCGCGCGGATCGGGAGACCATGACGGAGACGTTCTGGGCGCCGCGCTGCGGCATGCCGCGGGACCGCTTCGGCACGCACTGGATGATCTCGGCCGAGTCGCCGAAACCGGCCTGCCGGACGCCTGAGCCCGGACATGGGTTCGATGGTCGCCGGGGATGGTCAAGGTCCAGCAAAGGACTTGCAAGTGTTAAGAACTTGCAAGTCACGCTTGGCCGAGCCATCTCCGGACGTCCATGAACACGCACGCCGCCATCCCAGTCGCCGCGCCGCCGCTCCAGCCGGCGGCGTTCGCGCATGTCGACCACTGGATCTTCGATCTCGACAACACGCTCTATTCGCATGAGAGCCGGGTCTGGCCGCAGGTCAACGAGCGGATCACCCTGTTCCTGCAGGAACTCTTCGGCCTCGACGGGCTGTCCTCGCACGCGCTGCGGCAATATTATTACCACCGCTACGGCACGACGCTCAAAGGCCTGATGGAAGAGCATCGGATCGACCCCGACGTCTTCCTCGATTTCGCCCATGACATCGATCTGAGCCTGCTCGAACCCGACCCCGCGCTCGGCGCCGCGATCGCCGCGCTGCCGGGCCGCAAGCTCATCCTGACGAACGGCTCGGTCGGCCATGCCAGGAACGTCGCGGGCAAGCTCGGCATTCTCGACCATTTCGAGGACATCTTCGACATCGTCCATGCCGGCTTCCTGCCCAAGCCCGAGCGAGCGACCTACGAGACCTTCCTCGCCAAGCACAGCGTCGATCCCGGGCGGGCGGCGATGTTCGAGGATATCGAGAAGAACCTGATCGCGCCGAGCGAACTCGGCATGAAGACGGTGCTGATCATCCCGAAGACGCCGGACCCGTTCCGCGAAGCCTGGGAGCAGGTCGCGATCGAGGCCGGCCACGTCCACTACGTCACTGACGACCTTGCCGGCTTCCTCAAGCCGCTGGGCCTCGAACGGCCGCGTGGCTGAATCACGCCGTTCCCCTGACAGAAAAATCGTTCGTCTTTACGAACGATTGCGAAGCTGATATTCCCCGCATCCGTTATATCGAACGATCGGAGCGCGCTGATGTCAGGGTCCATGGAAGATATGGCGCGCCTGCATGCCGAAACGCGGCTGGTCCATGCCGGCACGTTACGCTCGCAGTTCGGCGAGACCTCCGAGGCGCTGTTCCTGACGCAGGGCCATGTCTATGACAGCGCCGAACAATGCGAGGCGCGTTTCCTGAACAAGGATCCGGGCTTCCAGTACGCCCGCTTCTCCAATCCGACCGTCGCCATGCTGGAAGCGCGCATGGCCGCCTTCGAGGGCGCCGAGGCCTGCCGCGCCACCGCGACCGGCATGGCGGCCGTCACCGCGGCCGTGATGGGCCAGTTGCGCGCCGGCGACCACGTCGTGGCGGCCCAGGCCCTGTTCGGCTCGTGCCGCTATGTCGTCGAGGAGCACCTGCCGCGCTACGGCGTCGACTCGACGCTGGTCGACGGGACCGACATCGCGGCCTGGCGCAAGGCGGTGCGGCCGAACACCAAGGTGCTCTTCCTCGAGAGCCCGTCGAACCCGACTCTGGAGGTGATCGACATCGCCGCCGTGGCGGCGGTGGCGAAGGAGGCCGGCGCAACGCTGGTCGTCGACAATGTCTTCGCGACGCCGCTGTTCCAGCGTCCGCTCGAACTCGGCGCCGATTGCGTGGTCTATTCGGCGACCAAGCACATCGACGGGCAGGGACGATGTCTCGGCGGGCTGATCCTGGCCTCGGAGGAGTTCATCCAGACCCATGTCCAGACCTTCCTGCGCCAGACCGGGCCGGCGCTGTCGCCGTTCAACGCCTGGGTGATGCTGAAGGCGCTGGAGACGCTGCCGTTGCGCATCCGCAAGCAGGCCGAGAGCGCGGCGACCGTCGCCGACTGGCTCGCCGGCCAGCCGGGCCTGACCAAGCTGATCTTTCCCGGCCGCCCCGACCATCCCCAGGCCGAGATCATCGCAAGGCAGATGAGCGGACCCTCGACGCTGATCGCCTTCGAGGTCGCGGGCGGCAAGGGCTCGGCCTTCCGCCTGCTCAACGCCTGCGGGCTGATCCGCATCTCGAACAATCTCGGCGACGCCAAGAGCCTGATCGTGCATCCGGCGACGACGACGCATCAGCGCTTCACCCCCGAGGTCAGGGCGAGCATGGGCGTGAGCGACGGCATGATCCGCCTCTCGATCGGGCTGGAGCACCCCGACGACCTGATCGCGGACTTGGCTCAGGCGCTGGCGGCGTCGTAAGCGTCACCGTCATGCTCGCCCTTGTGGCGAGCATCCACGTCTTGAACGCTGTCCTTGCCGAAGGAAGACGTGGATGGTCGGCGCAAGGCCGGCCATGACGGCTGTGGCCGACCGCGACTAAGCCGCGAGCTTCAGGCCCACCTGACCCCAGATCGCCGTCAGCGCGCCGATCAGGTGATCGATGTCGGCGTCCGAATGCAGCGGCGAGGGCGTGATGCGCAGGCGCTCGGCGCCGCGCGGCACGGTCGGGTAGTTGATCGGCTGGACATAGACGTCGAAGCGCTCGAGCAGTTCGTCGCTGATGCGCTTGCACAGCACCGGATCGCCGACCATCACCGGCACGATATGGCTCGGATTGGGCAAATGCGGGATGCCGATCGCATCGAGCCGCGCCCGAACGGAGGCGACGCGCGCCTGATGGCCGGCCCGCTCCGACCGGCTCTGCTTGAGATGGCGGATCGAGGCGAGCGCGCCCGCCGCCAGCGCCGGCGGCAGCGAGGTCGAGAAGATGAAGCCGGAGGCGAAGCTGCGGATGAAGTCGCAGGTCGCGGCCGAGGCCGCGATATAGCCGCCCATGATTCCGAAGCCCTTGGCGAGCGTGCCCTCGATCACGGTCAGGCGATGCGCCACGCCGTCGCGCTCGGAGACGCCGCCGCCGCGCTCGCCGTAGAGGCCGACCGCATGGACCTCGTCGACATAGGTCATCGCGCCGAACTCGTCGGCGAGGTCGCAGAACTCGGCGATCGGGGCGATGTCGCCATCCATCGAGTAGACCGACTCGAACGCGATCAGCTTGGGCCGGCGCGGATCGATCGCCCGCAGCTTGCGGCGCAGATCGTCGGGATCGTTGTGCTGGAAGACGACCTTGTCGGCCCGGCTATGGCGGATGCCCTCGATCATCGAGGCGTGGTTGAGCCCGTCGGTCAGCACGACGCAGCCGGGAATGCGCGCGGCGAAGGTCGAGAGCGAGGCCCAGTTCGACATATAGCCGGAGTTGAAAAGCAGCGCCGATTCCTTGCCGTGCAGATCGGCGAGCTCCTGTTCCAGCAGCACATGATAATGGTTGGTGCCGCCGATGTTGCGGGTGCCGCCGGCCCCTGCCCCGCAGCCGTCGAGCGCGGCATGCATGGCGGCGAGAACGTCGGGATGCTGGCCCATGCCGAGATAGTCGTTCGAGCACCAGACGGTGACCTCGCGCGGGCCGTCCTCGCCGTGGAAGGTCGCGCGCGGGAACTGCCCGGCCTTGCGCTCGAGATCGGCGAAGACGCGATAGCGGCCTTCCTTGCGCAGGCCGTCGAGTTCCCGGCGGAAGAAGTTCTCAAAGTCCATCGGCAGCCTCCTTGCGGATCTCGTCAGTCCTACGCAACCAGGGACGAGGGGGAAATGGCACGCGGTGTCGCGGGTTCGGGCGCGATGCGGGCTGGCGACAGGGCCGGCCGTGGCGCTGGTCTGACGGCATGGCGTTCATGCGAGCGCAGGCCCCAGGACCAGAGTTCCGCGACCGGCAGCGGCACCACGAGGAACCAGTGCTCGATGACGCCGAGCGCGGCCAGCGTCGCCAGAAGCACGAACCCCGTAGCCAGCGCCGGGTCTCCGACGACCACCTTGTGGACGAGCCAGGCGGTGAGCAGCGTCGCCAGCGTCACGGAAAACGGGAAGAGCAGGTTCATCGGCTTCTGCCGAAAATAGCTTTTCAGATAGGCGAGATGCGCGGGCAGGAACTCGACCGTGGTGTTGGGCACGCCGAGGAAGATGTTGAGCTTGGTCGAGAGCCGCATCGCGAGGAGCAGCGCGAAGGTCATCAGGCCGAAACGATTGGCTCCGCCCCAGGTCAGCGCGGCGACGAGCGCGAGCGAGGCCAGCAGCGCCAGCTCATGATGCAGGATCGCGCGCGTCGCGGCGGCAAGGCGCGCGAGCCCCTTGGCGTCGGGCGGGCAGGGTTCGCGGCGCGGGCCGGTGAGATAGCCGAACAGGAAGGCCATCTCGTTCCAGCCCCAGAGCAGCACGGCGCAGAGCACTGCGAGATAGGCGCCCGTGACGCTGGCCTGGTCGGCGGTCGCGGCCAGTCCCCAGAGCGCGGCGAGCGCGATCAGCGAGGCCACGCCGAGGCTCCAGCGGAAGGTCGCCCGCGGCAGGCCGTCGAGATACAGGATCGCCCCGGTGGAGAACCACCAGGCGAACAAGGTCGCGACGATCGGAATGCCATGGGCGGCCAAGGCGCTTGCCCCTTTCAGTATGCCGGCTGGAGCCGGCTGGTCGCGGGGATGTCGTTCTTGATGGTCGGCATCAGGTAGAGCCGCAGCAGCGCCGCGCCGACCTGCGCCTGAAGGCCGAGCTTGCGGATGGTCCGGCCCTTCTCGGCCGCGTCGGCGATCCTGAGACTGAGGATGCGCACCCGCTCCAGCCCGGCCCGGAACTTCGGGTTGTCGGTGTCGAGGACGACCGGGAAGACCTGCCTCGATATCTCCGAGGTGATCCGGAAGACGGTGTGGTCGTATTCAGTCGGGTCGATCCGCAGCGCCTTGTGGAATTCCGGCCGGACATGGTCGCGCACATACATCGTGGCGTAAACCGCGAGCAGGAAGAAGCGCACCCAGAGCTTGTTGCCGCCGGTCAGCAGATGCGGGTTGGCCCGCATCAGCAGCGAGAAGGCCTCGCCATGGCGGAACTCGTCGTTGCACCACTCGCGGAACCATTTGAAGATCGGGTGGAAGCACAGATCGGGGTGCTTCTCCAGGTGCCGATAGATCGTGATGTAGCGGGCATAGCCGATCTTCTCGGAGAGATAGGTCGCGTAGAAGATGAATTTCGGCTTGAAGAAGGTGTATTTCTTCGCCTTGGTCAGAAAGCCGAGATCGACGCCGATGTGGAACTCCTTCAGCGCGTCGTTGATGAAGCCGGCATGCCGGGCCTCGTCGCGGCTCATGTATTTGAACAGCTCGCAGATGTCGGGATTGGCGCCGCGCTTGCGCATCTCGGCATAGAGCACGCAGCCCGAGAATTCGGCCGTCAGCGAGGAGATCAGGAAGTCGATGAACTCCTTGCGCAGCGGCTCGGGAATCTTCTCCAGCTCGAGCTTCCACTCGGCGTTGCGGGTGAAGTGGCCCTTGTTGGGGTCGCTCTTCATCTCGGCGATCAGCGCGTCCCATTCCTCGCGCACGGAGGAGACGTCGACCTTGTCGAGCTCCTCGAAATCGGTGGTGTAGAAGCGCGGCGTGAGCAGCGTGTCCTGCTGGGCCATCCGCGTCGATTCGTTGGGGGCCGCGCGCATCGCGCCGACCTGCATGGTCGCGGCTGTCATAGCTTGGTCCTTTCCGAGAAGCTGAACTCGAGCAGCTCCATGAATTCGGCACGGCCGCTGATCTTCGTCCAGACCTGCTCCAGCCAGTTCGCGCGCGTCACCGTGGCGATGCGGCGGAAGGTCTGGACCTCGCCATAGGGCACCTTGATCGGCTCGCCATGGACGATGACCTCGTCGCCCGGCCGGATCCTGATGTCGCCGTCGAGCACGCAATGGGCGTGCAGGCTGTCGAAGGTGTGCGAGACCTCGATGGTGCAGGGAACGTCGAACTGCTTCGGCTCTGCCATTGCATGGTCCGTCAGCGGGAGATCGGTCATGGACGCGTTTCCCCGGCGGGCAGGAACCGCGCGAAGGCGGCGGAATTGCTCGGTCCGAAGGCGTCCAGCTCGATCCTGCCCCCTGTCGCGGGATCGCTCAAGCTCAACCGGCCATTTTCCCTCCGCTCCAGCCGGAAGGGCTGCTCCCGACCGACGCCGGCGATCTGCCGTTGCCGGGTCAGGCTGCGCATCGACCCGCGAACGAACCCGTCCTGGCTCACGGCGAGCGTGGCGAGCACCGCGCCCGCTCCGTCACGGATCACGACCGAGCCGTCGGCGCGGTCCTCGAAGCGCAGATCGACCCGGGCGACCGTCGGGCTCTCGGGTACGCCGGTGACGCCGATGCCGGTCCGGCGCCCGAGACCCGCGATCGCGATCGTCGACAGGGCGAGCAGCGCCATGGCGACGAGGGTCCAGCGCGGCGGCGAGCCGCCGGCGACGGGAGCCCGGTTCTCGAGGGTCGCGTCGGTCATCGCTCTGTCCTCCTCAGCCCGCAGCCGCCATGCCGGCCGGCAGGCGCCGGTCGTTGCCGGCGACCTCGCGCGCGACGCGCACCGGCGCGCCGGCATGGGCGGCGAGCGCCCGCCCGAGAATGTCGGCCACGCTCGCGGCATCGGGAACCGCGCGCAGCATCGGCTCGGGCTTGCCCAGCTTCCAGGGCCGGACATGCGGCCACATGATGACGTATGAGACCTTCTCGCCGGGCACGATCGCGACCGGCAGGTCGCCATGGCCGCCGCGCGACAGTCTCACACCGGCGCCGGCGACGACCGCGAAGGGCAGGTTGATCGTCATCGGCAAGGCGATGCCGAAGCGCAGCACGAGCCGCCGGCTGGTGATGGTGTAGACCGCGCCGCGCGCCGAGAGCCAGCCGAGCAGGCCAAGCGCCCCGATGGCGACGGCGCCCGCCATCGCGACCCAGAGCATCGGCTGCAGCGAGCCGGCCACGGGCGAGCCGTCGATCAGCGCCAGCACCGGCTGGGCCGCGACCAGGGCCGCGAAGTAGAACGCCACCTCGCGGACATGGAAGGCGCTCCAGGCGAGGCCGCGCCAGTCGGGCGAGCCCTGCCAGAGGATGCGCTCGCCCTCCGGCGGCCGCTCCGGCAGACCCGGAATCGGCTCGAAGGCGAAATCGTCGTGGATCGCATGCCCGCTCATAGCTTGGGCTCCGCGCGCAGCGGCGTGGCGTAGAGCGTGCCCGCGCCGTAATAGGCGGCGATCTTCTCCTCCTCGAGGCGAGTCACCGCATCGGGCGTGCGCGTGCCCGGAACATCGGCGAACTGATGCGCCAGCAGCGCCGTGACGAAGACCCGCCCGGCGCCCGGCCGCGCGCCCGCGGCGATGTCGCAGAAGACGGTCGGCAGCAGGACGTTGCGTCCGCCGTCGAGCGCGACCTCGAAATAGCGCAGGATGCATTCCGAGCGATCGACCCAGAGATCGACGACCTTGCCGGCGACCTTGCGATCGGCGCCGAGCACGTCGAAGCCGCGCGGATCGGGACCGGCGGAGACACTGTAGCCCGTGGCGACGCGCACCGGCACGATCTTGAGGTGGTTGTCATAGGTCATGTCGGGCATGTCGGAGCGCTCGGCCCAGGAGCCCGGGCCTATCGAATCCAGCATCGGGTTGACGCCGTTGGGCGCCAGCGGCGCGCCTGGGAACCTCGCCGTCGGCACGGCGGCGAGCGGACGCGAATCGGCCCGCCCGTTCGGAGCCTGGACCGTCGCGCCGCTGCCGAGCCGGAAGGTTTTCGGCGACGGGTAGAAGATCAGGCTCGGCGAGAGCATCTTGCCCGGATGGGTGTCGGATTCGAGCGGATAGCCCTCGCGCCGGTCCTCGCGGCGCAGATAGACGATCAGGCCGGCGAAGAAGAGCCAGAACAGCCAGATCGTGATCTGGGCGACGTCGATATTTCCTATGATGGCGCGCATTGGAGAGCCCTCCTTCAAAGGCTTTCAGCTTGGAAATTCCGCGAGGCCGAATCGGGTTGACGGGGTGGCGCGCATCACATCGGCGCTGCGGACAAGCGGGCCGATGGCGACGAGCGTGGCGAAGAGCAGCGCGATCTCGACATGGTAGACGACGCCGTAGGCGACGGACGGATCGGCGAAGGCGGGGCCGAGCGACCCATTCGCGGCGAGCATGGCGACGAGATCGCGCAGCGCGCCGCCGAGCGCGATCGAGAGGCCGGCCGCGCTCGCCTGCGCCGCCCCCCAGACGCCGACGGCCAGACCGTGCATGCCGCCGCTCTCGATCGCCATCGCGGTGGTCAGCGTCGAGACGGCGAAGAGCCCGCCGCCGAAGCCGATCAGGACCACGCCGAAGCGGAACAGGTTGGCGGCGTCGATCGCGCCGGCGAAGATCACGCAAGGGAAGGCGACAAGCCCCGCGACGACGCCGAGCGCCGCCAGCCGGTAGGGGTCGACGCCGGCCGCCAGAGCGCGCGCCGCCAGCATGAAGGCGGCGAGCGAGCCGGCGGCGAGCAGGGCCGTCAGAACCGTCGTGCCCGAAACGCTGAGACGCAGGACCTGAGCCCCGAACGGCTCCAGGATGATGTCCTGCATGTTGAAGGCGGCCGTGCCGAGCCCGACCGCGATCAGGAAGCGCAAGCTGCGCCGGTCGGCGGCGAAGGCGGCAAGCGCCGTCCGGAAGGCCGGGCGCGCCGCATCGGAACGCGTCAGGGCCGGATTGCGGGCCTCCTGCTTCCAGAGGGCGACGATGTTGAGCCCCATCGTCACCATGGCCGCGCCCTGCACGACCTGGATCAGCCTGAGCGGCGAAAAGTCGGCCAGCAGCCAGGCGAAGACGAGACCGGACAGCACCATGCCGGCGAGCAGCGTCACATAGAGCAGCGCCACGACGCGGGCGCGGGTCGCGGGCGTGGCGAGATCGGTCGCGAGCGCAAGACCCGCCGTCTGGGTGGTATGGAGCCCCGCCCCGACCAGCAGGAAGGCGAGCGCCGCGCCGGCCTGGCCGATCCAGATCGGCCCGACGCCGTCGCCCGAGAGCACCAGCAGCGCGAAGGGCATGATCGCCAGCCCGCCGAACTGCATCAGCGAGCCGAACCAGATGTAGGGAACGCGCCGCCAGCCCAGCACCGAACGGTGCGTGTCCGATTTGTAGCCGACCAGCGCGCGGAAGGGCGCGAACAGGAAGGGCAGCGAGACCATCAGCGCCACGATCCAGGCCGGGACGTTCAGTTCGACGATCATCACCCGGTTGAGCGTGCCGACCAGCAGCACCGTCGCCATGCCGACCGAGATCTGGAACAGCGACAGCCTGAGAATCCGCCCGAGCGGCAGCTCCGGAGAAGCCGCATCGGCAAAGGGCAGCCAGCGCGGACCGATCCGCGTCAGACCCTTCACCAGCGCGGCCGAGACCGGGTTCATCTGGCCAGGCTCCCTTGCGCCGGGCGCTCTTGCGTGACGAGCTCCAGCGCCCGCGACTTGTAGAAGGCGCTCGAAATCCGCTGCGCCCGCCCAGCGCGCCAGCCTGCCAGCGAGGGCTCCGCCGCGATCTGCCGCGCCAGCGCGACATCGCTGACCGGCTCGATCGCCGGAGCGCGATCCGAGCGCGGGAAGGCGCGGCCGACGATGTGCATCAGCGTCAGCGCCGGCGTCCGCGGGGCGTGCGTGATCAGCAGCGAGGACGAGGTCCGCGCCGCCAGCCCCGAAAGCACGCGCACGATGTCGGCGGCCCGGTAATGGATCAGCGAATCCATCGCCACGACATGGTCGAAGCCGCCGAGCGCGGGGTCGAGCATGTCGCCGGAGCGGAAGGAGATCGAGCCCCCGGCGAGATCGCGCGGGGCGCGGTCCTGCGCCAGCGCCACCAGCGTCGGCGACAGGTCGATGGCGACGACATGCGCCCCGCGCAACGCGCAGGCGACGGCGAGCGCTCCGGTGCCGCAGCCGGCGTCGAGGATGCGCTGCCCCCGCAGGTCGCCGGGCAGCCAGGAGAGCAGCGTCGCGCGCATCGCGTCGCGCCCGGCCCGGACCGTGGCGCGGATGCCGCTGACCGGCGCGTCGGAGGTGAGCTTCGCCCAGGCCTCGACCGCGGTGCGGTCGAAATAGGTCTTCAGCTCGCTGCGGCGCCGGGCGTAGGTCGCGTCGGACATCGATGCCGCCCTCTCACTCGTAGCCCAGGAAATCGAAGATCTCGCGGTCCTTCATCGGCCGCGCGTCGAGCGCGGGCCCGCCGGCCCAGAGTTGCTCGGCGAGGTTGAGGTATTCGCGCTGGACGGCGAGCACCTCGGGCGCGTCGCCCATCTCGAACAGGGTCGCCTTCTTCAGCCGCGAGCGGCGGATGGCGTCGAGATCGGGGAAATGGGCGAGGCGCTTCAGCCCGGTCGCGGCGTTGAAGCGGTCGATCTCGTCGGTGCCGGCCGAGCGGTTGGCGATGACGCCGCCGACGCGGACCTCGTAGTTCTTCGACTTCGCCCTGATCGCCGCGACGATGCGGTTCATCGCGAAGATCGAGTCGAAATCGTTGGCCGTGACGATGACCGCGCGCTCGGCATGCTGGAGCGGGGCGGCGAAGCCGCCGCAGACCACGTCGCCGAGCACGTCGAAGATCACCACGTCCGTGTCCTCGAGCAGGTGATGCTCTTTCAGCAGCTTCACCGTCTGGCCGACGACATAGCCGCCGCAGCCGGTGCCGGCCGGCGGCCCGCCGGCCTCGACGCACATCACGCCGTTGTAGCCCTCGAAGCAGAAATCCTCGACGCGCAGCTCCTCGGAATGGAAGTTCACCGTCTCCAGCACGTCGATGACCGTCGGCATCAGCTTCTTGGTCAGGGTGAAGGTCGAATCGTGCTTGGGATCGCAGCCGATCTGCAGGACGCGCTTGCCCATCTTCGAGAAGGCGACCGAGAGGTTCGACGAGGTCGTCGACTTGCCGATGCCGCCCTTGCCGTAGACGGCGAAGACTTTCGTGCTCTCGACGCCCATGAGCTGGTCGAGCCGGACCTGGACCGAGCCTTCGCCGTCCTCGCCCGGAGGCGGCGCCTTGCGCGCATAGTTCGGCAGGCCGGGATGCTGGAAAAGGGTCGTCATGCCGCGGCCTCCACGCCGATGCCTTCGAGCCGGTCTTCCAGCTCCTCTCCGGCAAGCCGCAACGCATTCAGCGTCGCCTCGTCGGGCTGCCAGTATTTGCGCTGCTGCGCCTCGATCAGACGGTTCGCCAGCTTTGCCGACGCGGTCGGGTTCAGCGCGGCGAGGCGCTCGCGCATCACCGGATCGAGCAGGAAGGTCTGCGCCGTCTGCTGGAAGACCCAGGGCTGGACCGCGCCGGTGGTGGCTGACCAGCCCATTGTGTTGGCGACGTGGTGCTCGATCTGGCGCACGCCCTCATAGCCGTGCTTGAGCATGCCCTCATACCATTTCGGGTTGAGCATGCGGGTGCGGGTTTCGAGCGAGACCTGTTCGGAAAGCGTCCGCACCGCGCCCTCGCCGCGCGTCTGGTCACCGATATAGACCGGGACCGGGGAGCCGCCGGCACGCTTGACCGCGCGCGAGATGCCGCCGAGCGTATCGAAATACTGGTCGATCGTGGTGACGCCGAGTTCGACCGATTCGAGGTTCTGGTAAGCCAGCTCGACGCCGGCGAAGATGGTGCCCAGAAGCTCCTTCTGCTGCACCGGCCGGCCCGAGACGCCATAGGCGAAGCTCTTGCGGCGCTGATAGGTCTCGGCCAGCTCGTCCTCGTCGTCCCAGCGGCTGTTCTCGACCAGGTGGTTGACGTTGGCGCCATAGGCGCCGTCGGCATTGGAGAAGACGCGCAAGGCGGCGGTCTCCAGATCGCAGCCATGCTGGGCCTGGTAGGCCAGCGCATTGCGGCGCAGATAGTTCCGCTCGACCGGCTCGTCGGCCCGCGCCGCCAAAAGCGCCGCTTCCGCGAGGAGGCGGGTCTGGAGCGGCAGCAGATCGCGAAAGATGCCCGACAGCGTCATCACCACGTCGATGCGCGGGCGGCCGAGTTCTTCCAGCGGGACCAGCTCCGCGCCGCAGAGCCGGCCATAGCCGTCGAAGCGCGGCTTCGCCCCCATCAGCGCCAGCGCCTGGGCGATCGGGCCGCCCTCGCTCTTCAGGTTGTCGGTGCCCCAGAGCACGATCGCGATCGAGGCCGGGAGAACGTTGCCGCCCTCGACATGGCGGGCGAGCAGCCGGGCGGCCTGCCTGGCGCCGTCGCTCATGGCGAAGGCCGAGGGAATGCGGAACGGATCGAAGCCGTGCAGATTGCGCCCGGTCGGCAGGATCGCCGGGGTGCGCAGCAGGTCGCCGCCGGGCGCCGGCTTGACGAAGCGGCCGTCGAGCGCGGTCAGCAGGCCCTCGATCTCGCTGTCGCGGTCGATCATCTCGCCGGTGCGGGCAAGCTCGCCGAACATGGCGAGCTGGGATGCGTCTGTCGCCAGCGCCGCCGCCGTCGCGGCGCCCGTCGCGAGCGCCTCGACGGCGTCGCGAGCGGGCTTCTGGCCATGCGACGCCTCGGCGACGGCCAGCAGCGTGTCGACCTTCTCGGCGACGGTGTGCTTGTTGCCGACCACGTGCAGCCCGTGCGGGATCAGGGTGTATTCGAGTTCGAGCACGGCGTTGGTCAGCGCGGCGATGGCCGCGCCCGCATCATCGCCCCAGGCCGGCTCGGCCTCGGCGAGATCGACCGCCGCGGCCTGCGCCTGGATCAGTTCGGCGAGATCGGCGCACTCGTTCTCCGCGCCGGGCTGGCGCCAGCGCTCCAGCGAGGCTTTCAGCTCGACCAACCCGCGATAGAGCCCCGCGCTCGCGACCGGCGGCGTCATGTAGCTGACCAGCGTCGCGGCCGAGCGGCGCTTGGCGATGGCGCCCTCGGAGGGGTTGTTGGCGGCGTAGAGATAGATGTTGGGCAGGTCGCCGATCAGCCGGTCGGGCCAGCATTGCGCGGTCAGGCCCACCTGCTTGCCGGGCATGAATTCGAGCGCGCCATGGGTGCCGAAATGCAGCACGGCGTCGGCGCGGAAATCCTCGCGCAGCCAGCGGTAGAAGGCCGAGAAGGCGTGCGTCGGCGCAAAGCCCTTCTCGAAGAGCAGACGCATCGGATCGCCCTCGTAGCCGAAGCCGGGCTGGATGCCGACGAAGACGTTGCCGAACTCGCGGCCGAGCACGAAGAGCGCGGTTCCGTCGCTCTGCTGGCGGCCGGGCGCCGGCCCCCATTGCGCCTCGATCTCGGCGAGATGGCGCTCGCGCCGGACATGGTCGTTGACGTTGATGCGCGCATGGACGTTGGCGTCGGCGCCGAAGCGGGCGGCGTTGCCGTGCAGTATGGCGTCGCGCAAGGCATCGACCGAGGTCGGAACCTCGACGCTGTAGCCGGCTCTGCCGAGCCCTTTCAGCGTGTTGAACAGCGATTCGAACACGGCCAGGAACGCCGCCGTCCCCGTGTTGCCGGCGTTCGGCGGGAAGTTGAACAGCACGATCGCGAGCTTGCGCCGCGCCAGTTCGGTCCTGCGCAGCGCGACGAGCTTCGTCACCCGCGCCGCCAGCATCGCGACGCGCTCGACGTCGGGGCGCATGTCGGCGCGGGCTTCGCCCGTCTCGCTGTCGGAGCGGCCGCCGAAGACCATCGGCCCGGTCGCGCCGTCGAGCTCGGGGATCGCGACCATCATCGTCGCCTCGACCGGCATCAGGCCGCGATCCGAGGCGTTCCACTGCTCCAGACTCTGGAACTCGATCGCCTGGGCGGCGATGTAGGGCACGTCGAGCTCCGACAGCATCGCGTCGGCCGCCGAGGCGTCGTTGTAGGCCGGGCCGCCGACCAGCGAGAAGCCGGTCAGGGAGACCAGCGCGTCGATGACCGGACGGCCATCGCGCTTGAAGAAGGCCTCGACCGCCGGACGCGCATCGAGGCCGCCGGAGAAGGCCGGGATGACGTTCAGGCCCTTCGCCTCGAGCGCGGCGATGACGGCGTCGTAATGGGCGGTGTTGCCGGCCAGCAGATAGGACCGCATCACCAGCACGCCGACAACGCCGCGCGCCTGGCCGGCCCGATTCGGCAATGCGTCGGCACGCTCCGACATCCGGCCGGGCAGGCGCGGATGATAGACGCCGAGCTCGGGGTAATGGACGGGCGCGGCCGCCTTGACCGTGCCGCGCAGACCACGGCGCGGGCCGTCGGCATAGCGGTCGACCAGCAGCCGGACCATGTTGACGACGTTGGCCTCGGAGCCGGAGAGGAAATATTGCAGGCCGAGGAAATAGGCGCGCACATCCTGCGCCTTGCCGGGGATGAAGCGCAGGATCTGCGGCAGGCGCTTGAGCATGGCGAGCTGCTGCGCGCCGGCGTTGCCGCCAGGCTTCTTCGCCCCGCGCAGGCGCTTCAGCAGCGCCATCATGCCGGTCTCGGGCGCGTCCATGCGCCAGCCGCCGAGCTTCGTCAGCTTGACCACCTCGCCGGCCGACATGGCGCAGAGCATGGCGTCGCAGGCCTCGCGGCGAGCCCTGAGCGTCGGCGCGATCATCTGGATGTGGTCGTCCATGAACAGCATGTTGGCGACGACGATGTCGGCGCGCTCGATATCGGCGCGGGCCTCGGCCAGCGACGAGGGGTTCTCGCCCCATTCGGCGGCGGCATGCAGCGAGAGGCGCAGGCCCGGCAGGTCACGGCGCAGCGTCGCGGCCGCGCGATCGACGGCGCTCGACAGATGCCTGTCGAGCGTCACGATCACGACCCGGATCGGGGTCGCGTCATCTTTGAAGCAGGATTGGCGCGAAAAACCGGGTCCCACTTTTTCGCATCCTGCTCTAGCGGCCGAAATGGGCTTTGGCATCGTAGAGCGTCTCCACCGTGATCGGGCTTATTCCGCGTTCGCCAGCGTAGGCCTCCGTGTTGCGCCGCGCCTTGCCGCGGACGAAGAAGGGGATCTTCTTGAGTTCGAGCTCGGCGTCGGGCGCCCAGCTCAGGACGATCGGGCGGTCGGCGAGCGCCAGATCGTCATTCCGGGGCGGCCCGTCAGGGGCGAAGCCGGAACCCACGACCGGGTGAGCGTCTGCGACCGGCCGGCCGGGAGGGTTCAGCCCGGTCGTGGGTTCCGGGTTCCTCGCTTCGCGAAGCCCCGGAATGACAGGGGTGGCGCCATGGCCGAGATGCGACGACCCGGCTCCGTCGTGGAACTCGAAATCGTCGCGGAACATGCCGAGCAGATGCTCTTCCAGCCCCATCATTAGCGGATGGACCCACGAGTCGAAGATGACGTTGGCGCCCTCGAAACCCATCTGCGGCGAGTAGCGCGCCGGGAAATCCTGGACATGGACCGGGGCCGAGATGACCGCGCAGGGGATGCCGAGGCGCTTGGCGATGTGGCGCTCCATCTGCGTGCCGAGCACGAGCTCGGGCTGCAGCGCGGCGCAAGCCGCCTCGACCTCGAGATAATCGTCGGTGATCAGCGCCTCGAGCCCGAGCCGGCCGGCCGCCTCGCGCACGTCGCGGGCGAGCTCGCGGGAATAGGCGCCGAGCCCCACGACCTTGAAGCCGAGCTCCTCGCTGGCGATGCGGGCGGCGGCGATGGCATGGGTCGCGTCGCCGAAGATGAAGACGCGTTTTCCCGTGAGATAGGTCGAGTCGACCGAGCGCGAATACCAGGGCAGGCGCGAGGTCTCGTCGGCGAGCACGGCGGTCGCGTCGACGCCGGCGAGGCGAGCGACCTCGGTGATGAAGTCGCGCGTCGCGCCGACGCCGATCGGCACCGTCGCGACGATCGGCTGGCCGAAGGAACGCTTCAGCCATTGCGCGGCGAGGCCTGCGATCTCGGGATAGAGCACGACGTTGAAATCGGCCTGGCCGAGCCTTGCGATGTCGGCGGCGCCGGCCCGCCAGGGCGCGGTGACGTTGACGTCGACGCCGAGGCTCGCCAGCAGCTCCTTCACCGCGCGGACATCGTCGCGGTGGCGGAAGCCGAGCGCTGTGGGCCCGAGGATGTTGCAGCTCGGGCGCTTGCCTGGGTCGCGCGCCGGGCGCTGGCTGCCCGGCATCGGCATATGCGGGCCGGCGAGGTTGCGCACGAGCTGGTAGAAGGTTTCCGCCGCGCCCCAGTTCTCCTTGCGCTGATAGGAGGGCAGTTCCAGCGGAATGACCGGGACGGGCAAGCCGAGCGCGCGGGCCAGCCCCGCCGGATCGTCCTGGATCAGCTCGCCGGTGCAGGAGGCCCCGACCAGCATGGCTGCCGGCCGGAAGCGCTCGAAGGCGTCGTGCGCCGCGCGCTGGAACAGATCGGCGGTATCGCCGCCGAGATCGCGCGCCTGGAACGTCGTGTAGGTGACGGGCGGGCGCTTTCCGCGCCGCTCGATCATGGTGAAGAGCAGGTCGGCATAGGTGTCGCCCTGCGGAGCGTGCAGGACGTAATGGACGTCCGTCATCGCGGTGGCGACGCGCATCGCGCCGACATGCGGGGGGCCTTCATAGGTCCAGACGGTGAGGTGCATCGCTACACCTCCAGCGCCGCGCGACGATTCAGGGGCCGCGCGAACAGTTCGGCGAGATCGCCGGCCTGCTCGAAACCCTGGATCGGCGTGAAGACGAGCTCGATCGCCCATTTCGTCGTAAGCCCGCGATCCTCCAGCGGATTGGCGAGGCCCAAGCCGCAGACGGTGATGTCGGGCGCGGCCGCGAGGCAGCGGTCGAGCTGGCGGTCGACGTCCTGGCCCTCGCTGAGCTGGACGCCCGCCGGCAACAGCGCGAGGTCCGCGGCGAGATGGTCCTTGTGCAGATAGGGCGTGCCGACCTCGACCAGCTCCATGCCGAGTTCGCGATTGAGGAAGCGCGCGATCGGGATCTCGAGCTGGCTGTCGGGGAAGAAGAAGATGCGCCGGCCCTTGAGCGCGGCGCGGGAATGCTCCAGCGCCCGGTCGGCGCGCTCGCGGGGCGCGGCGATGACGGCCTCGAAGCGTTCCTCCGACACGCCGAATTCGTCGGCCGCGGCCCGGAGCCAGCCGGTCGTGCCTTCCGCGCCGAGCGGGAACGGCGCGGCCAGCCGCGTCGCGCCGCGATTTTCGAGCGCGCGCGCCGTCTCGCCGAGGAAGGGCTGGACGAGGAGGTAGCTGGCGTCCGGGCCGACCGCCGGCATATCGCCGGCCCGGCGGGCCGGCAGGAAGGCGACGCGTTCGATGCCCATCGCCCTGAACAGGCGGCGGAACTGGTCCTCGACGGCATCGGCCAGCACGCCCACGACGAGCAGGGACCTGTCCTCCCCCGCAGGCTCGGCCGGCAGCGTCGGCACCAGCGCGGTCAGGCAGGCGTCCTCGCCTTGCGTGAAGGTCGTCTCGATGCCGCTGCCGGAATAGTTCAGCACCCGGACCCGCGGGGCGAAGCGCTGGCCGAGCCTGAGCGCGGCGCGCGACAGATCGAGCTTGATCACCTCGGACGGGCAGGAGCCGACGAGGAAGAGCAGCTTGATGTCGGGCCGGCGCTCCAGCAGCCGGGTGACGACCGCGTCGAGCTCGGCATTGGCGTCGGCCAAGCCGGCGAGATCCTTCTCCTCGATGATCGCGGTGGCGAAGCGCGGCTCGGCGAAGATCATCACGCCGGCGGCCGACTGCATCAGATGGGCGCAGGTGCGCGAGCCGACGATCAGGAAGAAGGCGTCCTGGATCTTGCGGTGCAGCCACATGATCCCGGTCAGGCCGCAGAAGACCTCGCGCTGGCCGCGCTCGCGCAGGACCGGCGGGGCGTCGCAGCCCTGCGCGGTGACGGCCCGGGCGAGCAGCGGCGCGTTCACGACGCCAACTCCAGCCCGCCGGACTGGCGCGACGAGGAAGTGGCGGCCTGCATGCGGGCCGCGCGCAGCTTCAGCAGGAATTGCGCCGCGTTGACGACGTAGACGGCATAGGCCGCGAGCGCGACGAGCATCTGTTCGCGCGGCCCCAGCGCCCCGGCCAGGATCGCGTAGAGATAGTAGCTGTGCAGCGCGATCACGACGAAGGAGACGACGTCCTCCCAGAAGAAGGGCGCGGCGAAGAGATACTGGCCAAAGACGTCGCGCTCCCAGAGCGCGCCGGTGACCATGATCGTGTAGAGCACCAGCGTCTTGAGGATGATCGAGAGCGTCGCGGCCCCATAGCCCACGCCGGTCGCGAGATAGCGCAAGACCAGCGCCAGGCTGACGAGGAAGACCAGGAACTGCAGCGGGGCGAGGACGCCCTGCACCAGCGTCCAGCGCGAGGCGTCACGCCGCAGGCGTTGATCCGCCGTGTAGAGCGCCGGTCCGCCGGGTCGCGCAGTCCGAGCTGGCATCGGACGTCTCCAGTCCGTCACGCCGCCGCGGGGGCGACGGCGCTTGTCAGGCGAGATTGGCGCGGCCCCGCATATGTGTCAACTCTGATTGACACCGATTTCCCTAGAGATGTCATAAAGACTGGACAGTCCGGAGAATCGGAGTAGGCTCGCGATCCTGCGCCGCCGATGCGGGCGCGGCACGCCAACGCCCGGTTCGCGGCGGCGCTTTCGTCTGGCCTGAGCCGACCGCCTTTTCACTGGAATGATCTGCAAGATTGCGGGCAAACGCCTGATGTCCGGCTAAAAAGCGCGAACCTCACGATTGCCGAGGGGCCTTTGGCATGCTTCACTCTCCTTCACTAGGTCGAGAGGAACAGCCTTCCGGATCGTCGGTCGCCATCCTGCAATCGCCGAATGACAGGGCCGTCAGAGCGCCTGCGCTGGAAGGTCGCCCGCCCATGGGAGGTGACCTTATGCCGGGTTCAGCACGCGGGGTTTTCACGGCGCCAGCGCTATTCCAGGACGAGACGGGCGTGTTTCCAGGCTTGAAGGGGCCGCTCTGGTGCCCGAGCGAGGACGCCGCTCCCCCGCCGGAATTGCGCGGGGATCTCGCCCGCACGATCGAGACCGAGATCATTCCGCGGCTGATGCTGGCCCACCGCGCCACGGCCGCGACGCGCCCGGCGCCGCGGACGCCCGACCTGACGCCGATCATCGTCTCCGACCAGGATGTCGTCGTCTTCTCCGAGATGATCGTCCGGCAGCCCCTGCACGCCGCCCGCGCCCATCTCGACTCGCTGCGCGCCGGCGGCATGTCGGCGGAGGCGGTGATCACCGACGTGCTCTCGGCGACGGCGCGCCATCTCGGGGTGATGTGGGAGCAGGACCGCTGCAGCTTCGTCGACGTGACTCTCGGCCTGTCCCGGCTGCAGCAGCTGCTGCGGATCTACGGGCCGGCCTTCGAGGCCGAACCGGCGCGGCAGGGCAGCGGACGCCGGCTCCTGCTCGCGGTCGTGCCGGGCGAGCAGCACACTTTCGGACTCGCCGTCGTCGAGGAGTTCTTTCGCCGCGCCGGCTGGCACGTCCAGTCCGAGTTCCTGCCGTCCAAGGCGATCCTGCTCGAACAGGTCCGGACCGAGTGGTTCGACGCGGTCGGCCTGTCGGCGAGCGGCGAGGTCGCCTCGGCCGGCATCGCCTCGGTCGTCAAGGCCGTGCGCGACAACGCCCTGAACAAGGGAATCCGGATCATGCTCGGCGGCAATCTGTTCTCGTGCGAACCGGAACTGGCCGCGTCGCTCGGCGCCGATTTCGGCGCACGCGACGCCGCGGAAGCCATCGACCGCATCGAGGGACTGCTCGAAGGCAAAAAGATTTCTTGTTGAAGACCTTGCACACCCTTATCTGCCTATCGCCTCGCTCGCAGGCCGCCACAAGTCAGGAACCGGGCCTTCGCCGCCATGAACGTCTTCCAGCCCCAGACGCCGACCCGCGGCTTCACGGGCCAGTCCGGCTGGCTCGGCAGGCTCGCGCCCGATATCGCCGGCAGCCTGATCACGGCCGCTAGCGACATCGCGCTGGTCGTCGACCGCGGCGGCGTGGTCCGCGACATCTCGCTGGGAACCGACGAACTGCGCCGCGAGGGGCATCAATCCTGGATCGGCCAGCGCTGGGTCGACATCGTCACGGTCGAAAGCAGGCCAAAGGTCGAGGACCTGCTGGCCAATGCCGGCAACGAAACCGCCGTGCGGTTCCGCGAGATCAACCATCCCTCCGTCAGCGGACCCGACGTCGCGGTGCGCTATTCGGCGATGCAGATCGGTGAGGACGGCACGGTCGTCGCGCTCGGGCGCGACCTGCGCAACTATTCCAATCTGCAGCAGCGTCTCGTCGAGGCGCAGCAGGCGATGGAGCGCGAATATGCCCGGCTGCGCCTGGCCGAGACGCGCTACCGCATGCTGTTCCACCTCGCCTCCGAGCCGGTGGTGATCGTCGATGCCGTCAGCCTCAAGATCGTCGAGGCCAATCCCGCCGCGCAGCGCGAACTGACGCTCGCTCATGACAGGCTCCACGCGATCGCGCTCGTGTCCTGCCTGGCGCCGGACAGCGCCGAGCCCCTGCAACAGATGCTGCGCACCGCGCAGGCGGCCGGCAGGGCGGAGGACATCGAGGTCGCGCCGGCCGAAAGCGGGCGTCGCTTCCGGGCCTCGGCCTCGGCCTTCCGGCAGGACAACGCATCCTATCTGCTTGTCCGGCTGACGCCGCTGCAGGCCGATGGCGGACGCGGGGGCGACGACCAGGTCGCCGGCCGCGTGCTCGGCGTGCTCGAGAAATTCCCCGACGGCTTCGTCGTGATCGGCCCCGATTTCAAGGTTCTGGAAGCCAACCGCGCCTTCCTCGACCTGACCCAGCAGGCGACGAAGCAGCAGGCGCTCGGCCAGCCGCTGGAGCGCTGGCTCGGGCGGCCGGGCATCGACCTGCCGCTGCTGATGGTCACCCTGACCGAGCATGGCGTCGTGCGGAATTTCACCACGATCATCCGCGGCGAATTCGGCAGCGTCGAGGAGGTCGAGCTTTCGGCGGTTCCGGCCCTGAGCGGCGAGGCGCCGTCCTATGGCTTCGTCGTCCGCAGCCTCGGCGTGCGCACGGCGCTGGAAGGCCACCGCGGCCGCTCGCTGCCGCGCTCGGTCGAGCATCTGACCGAGCTCGTCGGCCGGGTCTCGCTGAAGGATCTGGTGCGCGAGACCACGGACGTCATCGAGAAGCTCTGCATCGAGGCCGCGCTCGAGCTGAGCAAGGACAACCGCGCCTCGGCCGCGCAGATGCTCGGCCTGAGCCGGCAGAGCTTCTACGCCAAGCTGCGTCGCTACGGTCTCGGCGATCTCGACGACGACGATGCGGGTGAGCTGAACTGACGACCAGAATCGTCATCCTGACCTGACATTCTATCCGCTCCATTATGTCAATTTGAGTTGACGCTTTTCCGTCCCGCGCGTTAGCCTTCGGGCATGACGCACGTCATCGTCCCCGGCCCGATCGTCAGCCCCTCGCGCCCATCGCCGGCCGCGGCGCTCGAACTGCTGAAACCAATCACCTGGTTCGCCCCGATGTGGGCCTATGGCTGCGGCGTGGTCTCGTCGGGACAGCCGCTCTCCGCCCATGTCCCCGCGATCATCCTGGGCATCCTGCTGGCCGGCCCGCTGGTCTGCGGCACCAGCCAGGCGGCGAACGACTGGTACGACCGCCATGTCGATGCGATCAACGAGCCGAACCGGCCGATCCCGTCCGGCCGCATTCCCGGCCGGTGGGGGCTCCATATCGCCATCGCCTGGACGGCGGTCTCGCTCGCCGTCGCCGCCCTGCTCGGCGTCGCCGTCTTCGTCGCGGCCTGCGTCGGACTCGCGCTGGCCTGGGTCTACAGCGCCCCGCCGCTGCGGCTGAAGCAGAACGGCTGGTTCGGCAACGCCGCCTGCGGGCTGTGCTATGAGAGCCTGCCCTGGTTCACCGGCGCGGCCGCGCTGATCGGCGGCGTGCCGGACGGGCGGATCCTCGCGGTCGCTCTGCTCTACGGCATCGGCGCGCATGGCATCATGACGCTGAACGACTTCAAATCGGTCGAGGGCGACCGGGTGATGAAGCTGAAGTCGCTGCCCGTCCAGCTCGGCGTCGATCGCGCGGCAAAGCTCGCCTGCTGGGTGATGGCGTTGCCGCAACTCGTCGTCCTCGCGCTGCTCTGGTCCTGGAACCAGCCGATCCATGCGGGAATCGTCGCGCTTCTCCTGCTCGCACAGCTCGGACTGATGGCGAGGCTGCTGAAGGCGCCGCGCGAGCGCGCCGCCTGGTACAACGCCACCGGCACGACGCTCTATGTGCTCGGCATGCTCGCCGCCGCATTCGCCATTCGCGGCCTTCTGGTCGGGGGCGCGTGATGAAACCCGCGCTGGGCTGGCTCGGCATCGTCAGGCTCGGCCTCGTGCAGACCGCGCTCGGCGCGATCGTCGTGCTGACAACATCGACGATCAACCGGGTGATGGTGGTCGAGCTCGCCCTACCCGCGATCCTGCCGGGGCTTCTGGTCGCGCTGCACTATGCCGTGCAGGTGCTGCGGCCGCGCTGGGGCCACGGCTCGGATGTCGGCGGCCGGCTGACGCCCTGGATCCTCGGCGGCATGGCGACGCTCGCGCTCGGCGGCTTCGGGGCGGCGCTCGGCGTCGCGCTGATGGAAACCCTGTTCTGGCCGGGCGTGGCGCTGGCGGCGCTGTCCTTCCTGATGATCGGCATGGGCGTCGGCGCCAGCGGCACCTGTCTGCTCGTGCTGCTGTCGCGCCGCGTCGCCGACGAACGCCGTCCGGCGGCGGCGACCGTGGTCTGGGTGATGATGATCGCGGGCTTCATCGTCACCGCCGCGACCGCCGGCCATTTCCTCGATCCGTTCTCGACGGCGCGCCTCGTCGCGGTCACCGGCGCGGTCAGCGCGCTCGCCATGCTGGTGACGCTGCTCGCGGTCCATGGCGTCGAGGACGAGGTGAGGACCGGGGCCCGAAGCGAGGCCGCGCCGGACACCTCGTTCAGAACGGCGCTCGCCGAGGTCTGGGCCGAGCCGCAGGCCAGGCTCTTCGCGATCTTCGTCTTCGTCTCGATGATCGCCTACAGCGCGCAGGATCTGATCCTCGAGCCCTTCGCCGGCACCGTCTTCGGCTATACGCCGGGCGAGAGCACCAAGCTCGCCGGCGTGCAGAATGGCGGCGTGCTTGCCGGAATGGTGCTGGTCGCGCTGGTGACGACCTTCGCCGGCGCGAAGGCGCAATCGCTCAGGCTCTGGGCCGTCGGCGGCTGCATCGCCTCGGCCGTCGCGCTCGCCGGGCTCTCCGTCTCCGCCTTCATCGGCGCAGGCTTCCCGCTGCGGGCGATCGTGTTCGGCCTCGGCGTCGCCAACGGCGCCTATGCGGTCGCGGCGATCGGCTCGATGATGCGCCTCGTCGGCGAGGGACGCGCCGACAGGCAGGGCGTCCGGATGGGACTGTGGGGCGCGGCGCAGGGCGTCGCCTTCGGCCTCGGCGGGCTGATCGGCGCGGGCGCGACCGACCTCGCCCGACAGATCATGTCGTCCCCGGTCTCGGCTTACGCCGCCGTGTTCACGGCCGAGGCCGCGCTCTTCCTCGTCTCGGCCGGCCTGGCCGTCGCGGTCTCGCGGCAGGCCGCCATGCGGGAGCGGCAGGCCGCGCCCCGCACGCTCGACCTCAGCCCCAGACCAAGCCCAGGATGACGCCGATGAACGCCATCTCGCAGCAGGAGCCGATCTGGGACGTCGTCGTGGTCGGCGGCGGCCCGTCCGGCGCGACCGCCGCGACCGACCTCGCCAAGGCCGGCCGCAGCGTCGCCATGATCGACCGCGCGGGGCGGATCAAGCCCTGCGGCGGCGCGATCCCGCCCCGCGCGATCCGCGATTTCGCGATCCCGCCCTCGCAGATCGTGGCGCGCATCACCTCGGCGCGGATGGTTGCGCCCTCGCGCATCGGCGTCGATATGCCGATCGAGGACGGCTATGTCGGCATGGTCGACCGGGAGCATTTCGACGAGTGGCTGCGCGAGCGCGCGGCCGAGAGCGGCGTGACGAGGATCACCGGCACCTTCGAGGAGTTCAGCCGGGACGCGGACGGCACGGCGCGGCTGCACTACCGGGCGAAGGGCGAGGAGGCGCTCTCCACCTTGCGCGCCCGCATGGTGATCGGCGCCGACGGCGCGATCTCCAACCTGGCGCGGGCCGCGATGCCGGCGGCGAAGCGTCCGCCCTTCGTCTTCGCCTATCACGAGATCGTCCGCGCGCCGGCGCAAGGCGGCGCCCGGTACGATTCGAGACGTTGCGACGTGATCTATCAGGGTCGGGTCTCGCCGGACTTCTACGGCTGGGTCTTTCCGCATGGCGAGACGGCCAGCATCGGCACCGGCAGCGCCCATAAAGGTTTTTCGCTCAAGGACGCGGTGGCGCGGCTGCGCAGCGATACAGGGCTCGACAATGCCCAGACGATCCGGTGCGAAGGTGCGCCGATCCCGATGAAACCCCTGAAGAAATGGGACAATGGCCGCGATGTCATTCTGGCCGGCGATGCGGCCGGCGTGGTCGCGCCCGCCTCCGGCGAGGGCATCTACTACGCCATGCTGTGCGGCAGGCTCGCCGGCGAGGCGGTCGACCGGGCGCTGGCGACCGGCGAAGCGCGGGCGCTCGCCACGGCGCGCAAGCGCTTCATGGCCGACCACGGCCGGGTCTTCTGGATTCTGGGCCTGCTGCAATGGGTCTGGTACCGCAACGACAAGCGCCGCGAGCAGTTCGTCGCGATCTGCAAGGACCCCGACGTGCAGAAGCTGACCTGGGATTCCTACATGAACAAGGCGCTGGTGCGCGGCAAGTTCATGGCCCATGTCCGGGTCTTCTTCAACGATCTCGGCCATCTGCTCGGCGTGGCGCGGACGTGAGCGTGCTTTGAGCGGCGCGAACCGATGATCGCGCCGGCGCTCGTCCTGCATGCCGTCGATCTGGCGATCGCGGTGCTGGTCGTCGAGGCTTCGACGCTGTTCGCGACGCGTAGCCGGCACGGGCTGCCGCTTCGGGACATCGCGCTGATCGCGCTCGCCGGGCTCGGGCTGCTGGCGGCGTTACGCGCCGCGCTCTCGGGCGGCTCCGGCGCCGCCGTGCTCGCCGGGCTGACGCTGGGCGGCCTCGCCCATGCGCTCGATCTCGCCTTGCGGATGCGCCGGGGGCGCGACGACGTTCAGAAGCGGTAGGTCACGCCGGTGTGCAACACCAGCGGATCGAGCGTCACGGTCGCCCGGATCGGCGCCGGGCCGAGATTGCCGGCGGTCTTCGCCCGCAGATAGACCTTCTTCGCGTCGAAGAAGACGCCCCAGTTTTCGTTGAACATGTAGTTGAAGCCGATCTGGCCGGCGACGCCGAGCGCATTGTCGGTCTTCAGGCCGGTGACGACGCCGTCCTGGTCCCTGAAGATGACCATCAGGCTGGGGCCGACGCCGATATAGGGCTGGAAATTGCCCATGCCGGTGAAGTGATACTGAGCCGTCAGCGCGGTCGGCCCGCCCGCGACCTTGCCGAGCGTGCCGAGACCGTTGATCGAGCCCTTGGCCTCGACCTTGGCCAGCGGCGGGAAGCCGCCGGCGAAACCGAGCGCGAAATTGGGGGAGAAAAAGTAACCGGCTTCGATCGCGAAGGTCAGCGAATCGGGGATGCGGATATCGGCTCCCGGGATCGGCGTGCCGGCAGCGCGCATCTTCGCGCCTTCGGAATAGAGCAGACCGGCCAGCCCGGCATGGATGTAGAAGCGCTTGAGGTCGAATTCCGCCGGCGGCAGGGGCTCGTAGCTCTTGCGGACGCCAAGATCGGCCGCGTTCGCGCCGGCAAGGCCTGCGCAGGCGCAGAGGGAACCGAGGATGGCAGATCGAAAGCTGATCATGTCTGACCCGAAGCGTCGGAATCACAGCGATTCCCAAGCTCGAGTTTTGCGCGTTAACCTTAAAAACTGATTAATCGAAAAGGGTTAGGAGGCGAGCGCCGGACGCGGCGCTCAACCTCCGGGATATGCCGTCAGCAGCCCCGGCACCTCGTCGGCCGGAACCGGCATGCTGAAGAGTCGGCCCTGGACCTCGTTGCAGCCATTGCCGCTCAAACGATCGAGCTGGGCCTGGGTCTCGACGCCCTCGGCGGTCGTGGTGATGCCGAAGCTGGCGCCGAGCCCCGCGATCGCATCGACGATCGCCTGACTCTCCGTGCCGTTGCCGAGGTCGCGGATGAAGGACTGGTCGATCTTGATCTTGTCGAACGGAAAGCTGCGCAGATAGCCCAGGCTCGAATAGCCGGTGCCGAAATCGTCCATCGCGATCCGGACGCCGATCTGGCGCAAGGCCTTGAGCGTGTCGAGGTTCTGCGCGGATTTGTCGAGCATGACCGATTCGGTGATCTCCAGTTCGAGCCGCTGAGGCGCGAGCCCCGACGCCGCCAGCGCGCCGATCACGGCCGGCACGAGATTGCCGCGCTGGAACTGGATCGGCGAGAGGTTGACGGCGATCTTGATGCCCGCCGGCCATTTGACCGCCTCCCTGCAAGCCTCGCGCAGCGCCCATTCGCCGAGCGGCACGATCAGGCCGAGATCCTCGGCCACGGGGATGAACTCGGCCGGCGAGACATAGCCGCGCTCGGGATGGCGCCAGCGCATCAGCGCCTCGAAGCCGGTGATGGCCTGGCTCTTCACATCGACCAGCGGCTGGTAGAACAGCGCGAGCTCGCCTTCGCTGAGCGCGTTGCGCAGATCGACTTCGAGCAGGCGCCGCGCCTGCGCGCAGGCGTCCATGGCCGGGTCGAAGACGCGCCAGACGCCGCGGCCTTCGGACTTGGCGCGGTAGAGCGCCATGTCGGCGGCCTTCATCAGCTCCTCGCAACTCTGGCCGTCGACCCCGGCCAGCGCCAGGCCTATGCTCGCGCCGACATGGACCGCATGACCATCCAGCATGACCGGCGCGCTCAAGGCCTCGATGATGCGGCCGGCGAGGCGCGAGGCGGGTCCGATGTCGCCCTCTGAGCGCGTCAGCACGGCGAATTCGTCGCCGCCCAGGCGCACGACATGGTCGCCCGGCCCCGATTCCTCCCGCAGTCGCTCGGCGACCGTCTTCAGCAAAGCGTCGCCAAAACCATGCCCGAAGGCATCGTTGACGCTCTTGAAGCCGTCCAGATCGATGAACAGGACGCAAGTCCGGTCGGCGGCTCCGGCGGCGCTTTCAGACAGCGCGCCGGCGAGACATTCGCGCAGCATCAGCCGGTTGCCAAGGCCCGTCAGGATGTCGTGGCGGGCCAGATAGGCGTTGCGCGCCTCGATCTCGTGGCGCTGGACGATCTCGTGCTCGAGCTGCTGGTTTGCCGCGACGAGCCTGGCGGTGCGCTCGCTGACGCGGGCCTCGAGTTCCTCGTTGAGCAGGCGAAGGCGCTCGGCGCTGTGGCGCGCCTGCGCCTCCGCGCGCTTGCGTTCGATCTGGCTGGTGACGCGCGCCAGCGCGACATCGAATTCGACCGGCTTGGTGACGTAGTCGTTCGCGCCGAGCGCCAGCGCCGAAACGATGTCCTCGCTCTGGCTCTTGGCCGTGACCATGATCACCGGCAGGGCGCTGGCCGAATGCGTCTCGCGGATGCGGCGCAGCACCTCGGTGCCGTCCATCTCCGGCATCATCACGTCGAGCAAAATCGTGTCGAATTGCCGCGACGCGACGAACTCCAGCGCTTCCCGGCCACCCGATGCCTCGACGATCTCGAAACCGCGCCGCTGGAAACGGCGCGCCAGGATCGTCCGGTTGTCGGCGATGTCGTCGACGATCAACAGACTCGGCAGCACGGCGGCGGCAGGCGGCGGCAGGTCCGGATGGATCGAGGCGGCGGACGCGGTCTCGCCGGCGCTGCCCATGAGAGAAACCATGATTTGCCTCAGACGGCGGGAGCGAAGGAAAGAGGGGCGGCCGGCGCCTCGGCGGCCGTCTCCTCGGGAGAGAGATCGGCCAGGACGCGGACGCTGAAGCAGGAGCCGCGCCCGGGATCGCTGGTGACGCTGATGCCGCCGCCCATCAGGGCGCAGAGCTTCTGGCTGATCGCGAGACCCAGCCCGGTTCCGCCATATTTGCCGGCGGTGCCGGCCGTGGCCTGGCCGAAGTTCTGGAACAGGCGCTGGAGCTGCTCCTGCGTGATGCCGATTCCGGTGTCGCGGACCTGGATCTCGATCCAGTCGGCGGCGCCCTTGCGGTCGCGGCGCACGGTCAGCCCGATCGTGCCGCCCTCGGTGAACTTGGCCGCGTTGCTGATCAGGTTGAGCACGACCTGGCGCAGCTTGGTCGCGTCGGTCGAGACCGTGCCGAGGCTGCCGATGCAGTTCAATGTCAGCGCATTGCCCTTCTCGGCCGCCAGCCGCTGCGTCGTGGTGACGACGTCGCGGGTGAATTCCGCCAGATCGAAGCTCTCGACCTTCAGCTCGATGCTGTTGGATTCGATCTTCGACAGGTCGAGCACGTCGGCGACGAGCGCGAGCAGATGCTTGCCGGCCGCGTTGATGCGGGCCAGATCGGCGCGCTTGTTCTCGTTCTTGCCATTGGGCTCGAAGGTCTCGAGCAGGATCTCGCTGTAGCCGATCACGGCGTTGAGCGGGGTGCGCAGCTCATGGCTCATCTTGGCGAGGAAGATCGACTTGGAGCGGTTGGCCGCGTCGGCCCGCTCCTTGGTCTGGCGCAGCCGGATCGCGGTCGCGCGATGGCGCTCGGTCTCGCGCTCGATGTCCGAGCGCATCGAGATGATGTTGGCGTAGTAGATCGCCATCCACGACATGTAGATCGTCGCCGACAGGATCGAGATCCAGCCGACCGGCTCGAGCTGCGACAGCGGCACGAGCTGCGGGAAGCCGTAAAGCCCGTAGGCGAGATAGAAGCTGACGATGTTGAGCGCGAACAGCACGATCACCAGCAGCGGCTTGTCCGAGAGATAGAAGAAGCCGAGCAGCAGGCTGACGATCAGCCAGGGCAGGAACGGCGAGGAGACGCCGCCATAGTGGAACGCGCCGAACAGCGCCGTGAAGGCGAGCAGCTCGACCGAGATCAGCGCCGAAAGCTGCAGGTTGCGCGTGTATTTCAGGACGAAAGGCAGCAGCCAGAACAGCCAGGTGCAGATGATGATCGTCCAGCAGGCGAAGCCCGGCGCCGGATCCGTCAGATAGAGGAACAACGCGATCGACTGCGACAGCAGCGGCCCGAACAGATGGGTGAAGACGAAATTCCGCGCCAGGCTGAGTTCCGAACGCTCGAACTTCGACGCTTCGGGGACGAACCAGTCGATGAAGGTGATCAGCCGGTTCATTCACATGTCTCGTTCGGACGGTCTTCGACCAATCCTCGCCGGCAAAGATCATAACCGCGCTCAGGTTAAAAAACGGTCTCTCCGAATTGACCAGCACAGGTTGCAGGGAAGGGTAGATACGTTTGAATAGGATACTTGTCAGCTCGCCGGCGAAGCCGAAACTCCTCATCGATGTGCTGTGGTCTACGGTAAAGCTGCACGTCAGGCCCCAGTTTACGCCGCCTTAACGACGGCCCGTCATCATTGCATCGCGCTCCGGCCCGGCTGTCGCGCGGTGGCCGACGGCATTCCAAGATCCGGCTGCGATCGATTGCGACAGGACATCATGGCGATCTCGCTCCCCACCTCGCAGGCGGCCCTGAACGACCTCGTCGACTGGTTCATCCCGGCCGAGATCGCCGCCGACCGCGAGATGCGCAAGCAGGCGCGGATGTTCCTGATCAGCCATCTGTTCGGGCCGTTCATCGGCAACACGGTGCCGCTGGCGCTGTACATCCTCGATCCCAACCCGGGCTATGCGATCTGGGTCCTGACCGCCTGCATCACCGGCTTCTGGATCTTTCCCTTCGTGCTCCGCGCGATCGGCCACTACCACCTGCTGGCGCTGATCTCGATCCAGAACCTGATCTTCTGCATCCTGTGGAGCTGCTTCTTCTATGGCGGCGTCACCTCGCCGACGCTGCCCTGGGTTCTGACGATCCCGCTGCTGGCCTTCTTCTATATCGGCGCCGAGCCGCGGCTGCGCCTGATCGTGCTCCTGATGTTCGCGCTGAACTTCGCCGTGTTCTGGGCATTCTCGCTCAGCGGCTTCGCGCAGGCGCCGGCCATGGACTTCGCCGCGCTGCAGGGGCTGGGGCTGGTCTCGACGGCGGCGGCATCGCTCTACGTCACGATGATGGCGCTGTTCTACGCCAAGGTCCTCGCCTCGCAGGGCGAACTCGAAGGCGAGATGCGCGGCCATCTCGCGACCGCCGCCGAATTGCGCCGCGCCACCGAGGAGGCCGAGCGCGCCAGCGCGGCCAAGGTCGATTTCCTAGCCAAGATGAGCCATGAACTGCGCACGCCGCTCAACGCCGTGATCGGCTACAGCCAGCTCCTGATCGAGGACGCGGCCGACGAGAACGACGCCGAGACCGCCGCCGACCTCGAACGCATCCACAGCGCCGGACAGCATCTGCTCAGGCTGGTCAACGAGATTCTCGATCTCTCGAAGATCGAGGCCGGGAAGATGGAGCTGGATTCCGAGACGCTCGACGTCGCGCGCCTGCTCGAGCAGGTGGTCGAGCATCACCGCGCCGCGGCGGAACGCGGCGGCAACAGCCTCACGACGCGCTTCGAGCCGAATCTCGGCAGCATCGTCTGCGACGGCGCCAAGCTGCGCCAGGCCCTGTCCCAGCTGCTCGACAACGCGACGAAGTTCACCCATGGCGGCGAAATCAGGCTGATCGCCTCCCGGATCGGACCAGCGCAGTCGCAACGGCTGAGCCTGCGCGTGGAGGATACGGGAATCGGCATCGCGCCCGGCCAGATCGCGAACCTGTTCGAGCAGTTCACCGTCGGCGACGATTCGAGCGCCAGCAAATATGGCGGCACGGGCCTCGGCCTGGCGCTGAGCCGCAAGCTCTGCCGGCTGATGCACGGCGACATCCTGGTCGAGAGCCGGGAAGGCGTCGGCAGCGCCTTCACCGTCATCGTTCCGGTTTCGCCGGATATCGGCGACCGACCCTTGGCCGCACCCGACATGCCGGAAACGCCGGTCGTCCCGATGGATCGCCTCGGCGCGCGCGTCGCCGCCGTCCTTCACCGCAAGACCCTCAAAACGGCAAATACGGTTGGCACGCATGCCTAAGATCCTGCTCGTCGAAGACAATGAAATGAACCGCGACATGCTGACGAGGCGGCTTCAGCGTCAGGGCTTCACCGTCACCTGTGCGTCCGACGGCCCGACCGGCGTCGCCATGGCCGCGCGGGAGAATCCGGACCTGATCCTGATGGACGTCGCGCTCGGCGACATGGACGGCTGGGAAGCGACGACCCTGATCAAGGCCTCTGCCCGCACGGCCCCGATCCCGGTCATCGCGCTCACCGCCCATGCGCTGTCGAGCGACCGGGCCAAGAGCGTCGAGGTCGGCTGCGCCGATTTCGACACCAAGCCGATCGACCTGCCGCGCCTGCTCGGCAAGATCAACGCCTGCCTCGGCGTCCGGGCGGCCTGAGGCGGCGCCGGCCGTCAGCCCTCCCGGCGCGCCAGCTCGAGCACCGTTTCGAGCAGCACGCGGATCGCGAGCCCGGCATCCGCCTCGGTCATGTTCTCCAGCGGCGAGTGGCTGATGCCCTTCTCGTTGCGGACGAACAGCATGGCGGCGGGGCAGAGCCGCGCCATGATCATCGCGTCGTGACCCGCGCCCGAGGGCAGGCGACGCGCACTGAGATTGGAGCCGGTGCGGGCGATTCCGGCGGCGAACGCGTCCTGCAGCGCATCGGTCATCGGCGTCGCCTGGTCGTGCGAATAGGGCGTGATCGTCAGCCCGACGCCGCGCCGCGCCGCGATCGCGGCGAATTTTTCGCCGATCGCCTTGTCCATGCTCGCGACCGTCTCGTTTCGCGGCGCACGGAAATCGATCGTGAACTCGACCGCGCCGGGAACGACATTGGTCGCGCCGGGGTCGGGCCTGAAGACGCCGACCGTGCCGACCGCATCGTCATGGGCGCTGGCGATCGCCTCCAGCGCCAGCGCCATTTCGGCGCCCGCGGCGAGCGCGTCCCTGCGCAGCCGCATCGGCACCGTGCCGGCATGACCGGCCTCGCCCGCGATCCTCACCCGCGCCCGCTTCTGCGCGTTGATCGCGGTGACGATGCCGACCGGCTCGCCACGCGCCTCCAGCACCGGGCCCTGCTCGATATGGATCTCGAGATAGGCCTTGATCGAGCCGGGTTTCCGCGCGAGCGCCGGGATGCCGTCCGGATCGCCTCCGAAGCCGATCAACGCGTCGCGCAGCACGACGCCGTCGGCGTCGCGAGCGGAGAACCAGCCCTCGTCATAACGCCCGACCAGCGCGGCCGAGGTCGAGAACGAGGTCGGGAAACGCACGGTCTCCTCGTCGCCGAAGGCGACCACCTCCAGCGCGAAGGGCAGAGCGATACCGGCGTCGCGCAGCGCCTGCGCGACGAGGATGCCCGCGACCACGCCGAGATTGCCGTCGAAGCGGCCGCCATCCTTCACGGTGTCGATATGCGAGCCGATCATCACGCAAGGCCCGCCCGGAACCGGCCCCTCGCGCCGCCCCTGCACCGAGCCCGCCGCGTCGATATGCGCGGCGAGCCCCGCCACTTCCATCGCGCCGAGCGTCCACTCGGCCGCCTGCCGGTGGGCGGGCGAGAGATAGAGCCTGGTCAGCTTGCCGGGCTCGTCGGTGAAGCGGTTGAGGCCATCGAGCGCGGCGAAGGCGCGCGCGCCGAGAACGGCGGCGGAGGGAAGCGTCTGGGTCATGAGCCTGAGACTAATAAGTCGCGCGGCCGCCCGAAAGGTCGAAAACGCCGCCGGTGGTGAAGCTGTTCTCGGCCGAGGCGAGGAAGGCGACCATCGACGCGACCTCGTCCGGAAGCAGGAAGCGCCCGCGCGGAATCTTCGCCAGCATGTAGCCGATATGCTCCTCGCTCATCTGGTCGAAGATTCGGGTGCGGGCGGCCGCCGGGGTGATGCAGTTCACGGCGATGTCCTGCGCGGCGAGCTCCTTGCCGAGCGACTTGGTCAGCGCGATCACCGCCGCTTTCGACGCCGAATAGGCCGAGGCGTTGGGATTGCCCTCCTTGCCGGCGATCGAGGCGACCAGCACGAGCCGCCCGTAATTGCGCTTCAGCATGCCCGGGATCACCGCCTGGCAGCAATGCAGCGTGCCGTCGACGTTGAGCCGCATCACACTGGCCCAGTCCTGCGCCGGATATTCCCAGGTCTTGTGGTTGGGGCCGGCGATGCCGGCGCTGGTGACGAGGATGTCGACGCTGCCGAGGCGGACCTCCAGCGCATCGGCCGCCTTCTTCACGGCCGGGGCGTCGGTGACGTCGATCGCGATGCCCCGCGCATCCGGACCGATCTCGGCCGCCGCCTCGGTCGCGAGCCTGCCGTCGAGATCCCAGATCTCGACCTTGGCCCCGCTCGCCGCGAAGCGCGCCGCGACGGCCCGGCCGATGCCCTGCGCCCCGCCGGTGACGATGGCGACGCGGCCGTTCAGATCGATCCGGTTCATGGCGAGGCCCGCTTCGAGACGACGAGGCGCGACCCTAGATCACGCCTCGCGGCCTGCAAAGCACGAGCCGCGCTCACACAGCGTTCCGATAGGAGCGCGCGCTCACGACGGTGCGGGCGAGGATGGCGAGATCGAGCCAGAACGACCAGTTGTCGATGTACCAGTGATCGCAGGCGATGCGCCGCGCCATCTTGTCCTCGGTGTCGGTCTCGCCGCGCAGGCCATTGACCTGGGCCCAGCCGGTGATGCCGGGCTTGACGTTGTGGCGCCTTGCGTAGCGCGCGATCTTGCGCTGGAACTCGTGATCATGGGCGAGTGCGTGCGGGCGCGGCCCGACCAGCGACATCTGCCCGGCGATCACATTGAGCAATTGCGGCAGCTCGTCGAGATTATAGCGCCGCAGGATGCGGCCGATCCGGGTGATGCGCGGGTCGTCGCGCGTCGCCTGCCGGATCACGTCGCCATCGTCGGTCGTCGACATGGTGCGGAACTTGAAGATGCGGAAGGCCTTCCGGTTGAAGCCGTAGCGGCGCTGCAGGAACAGCACGGGGCCCTTCGAATCGAGCCGGATCAGCGCCGCGATCGCAAGCAGCAACGGCATCGCCATGACGAGGATGGCGCTCGCCGCGACGATGTCGAAGACGCGCTTGGCCGCGATCTCGAGCGAGGACAGGGCCGGCCGCGTCAGGCGCAGGCTGGCGAGCGAGCCGATCCGGACGATGTGCGGATTGTCGAAGCGGTCCATGATTCGCTCCGGCGTCAGATGGATCGCGACGGGCAGGTTCATGAAGGCGTCGACGCAGGCGTCGATCGTGTCCTGGTCGGCCCAGGGCATGGCGATGAAGACGGCGTCCGGCTGCATCTGCCGGCAGCGGGCGACGGCCGTGGCGAGATCGGCGGCGAGCGCGGCGGCCGGATCGTTGATGCGGCGGCTCTGGGCATCGCGCAGGAAGGCGACGTCGATGATGACGAAGCCGATGTTCCACGGCTGATGGCGCGAGACGAACGACATCACGTCCTGCTCGCGTCCGATGAGAAAGACGCGCTCGGAGGTGATCAGCCCGGTCTTGCTGGCCATCGAGATGGTGCGCACGATGCCCGAGCGCGCCAGCGAGATCAGCGGGATGCCGGCGAGATAGGTCGCGATCACGACCGCGCGCGAATAATGGTCGACGATCTTGGCCATGAACCCGATCGCGATGAAGGCGACCATGGTGATGTTCCAGACCGTGAAGGCCGAGGCGATCTGGCCCTTGGTGGAGAGATAGTTGGCGATCTGGTAGCGGCCGCGCAGCAGGTTGGTGAAGACGAAGATCGCCGCGATCATGCCAGCCAGCTCGAAGGTGACCTGAGGGTTCCCGAGATGGCCGTAGGCCTGCAGGTGATAAGCGACCGAGGCGAGCGCGACGATGCCGAAGACCACGCCCGCGTCGGTCAGGGCCGTAGCCAAGCCGACCCAGTGACGCCAGGAATTGGCGCGCTCCTCGGCCGCGGTCGCGGCGGCGTAGTTCAGATCGTTGACGCTCATCATGCCCGGCATCCCAGCGCAGCGGCGATCCGGAACGGGACAGATGTCCGATCGCGAATGCCTTCCGCCGGAGCAGCCGCAAGCGGCGTGCCTCATGTCCTTGCGTCAAAACGAAGCTAGGAAGCCTGGTTTTCAGTTGATCTGAAGGTTTGCACGGGTCTGTCGCACGGTTCGGCCCGCTCCCTGCGCCAAACCGGCACATCGCCGGGACAATGAGCCCGGCCAGGCGATATCCACTTTCGCGAAGACCGCATTCACCCTCCGGCGGGCTTCGGCTTGACCCGGCGCGCGGTTGCGCCATGACATGGTCGTCGCGACGTCCGGACAGATCCATCGTGCCCGCCAGCCTGACCCTTGCCCCTTCGGCCGCCGCGTCCGCGCCGGCGCCAATGAGCGTTGCGACGCGCGATATCGGCGGCGTCGCGATCGCCGTGCTCGATCGCGAGGCGGCGCTGGCTCTGGTCGGCGACGCGACGAGCGCCGGGCGCCATCTCAAGCTCGCCTTCTGCAACGCCCATCTGGTCAACCTCGCCGCGCATGACGAAGTCTTGCGCCGCCAGCTCGCCGACTTCCTTGTTCTGGCCGACGGGATCGGCGTCGATATCGGCGCGCGGCTGCTGCATGGCGCGCCCTTCCCGGCCAATCTCAACGGCACGGATTTCACGCCGGCGCTGCTGGCGGCGCAGACGCATTCGCTGCGCGTCGCCCTGTTCGGCGGCAAGTCTGGCGTCGCCGAGAAGGCCGCCGCCAGGCTCGCTCAGGATTTTCCGCGGCATCGCTTCGACGTCGCGGGTCACGGTTTCGTCGGCGAGGCCGAGAAAGCCGCCATGCTGGAGAGGCTGGCGGCCGACCCGCCCGACCTGCTGCTGGTCGCGCTCGGAAATCCGCTGCAGGAAAATTTCATCGCCGGGCGGATCGACGCCCGTCATGCCCATGTCGCGGCGGGGATCGGGGCGCTGTTCGATTTCCTGGCCGGGGAGGTCGCGCGCGCGCCCGAGACCGTCCGGGCGCTGCGGCTGGAATGGGCCTGGCGGCTCTGGCTCGAACCCGCCCGGCTCTGGCGGCGCTATGTGCTCGGCAACCCGGTCTTCCTGCTGCGCATGCTGCGCCTGAAGTTTTTCGCGCGGCGGCCCGCGCCATGAGCCCGGGCCGGAGCGATCCGAGTTACTGCATCGCGACGCCGAGCTATTCCGGCGACATCGAGCGCTGCCGGCTGCTCTGCGCCAGCATCGACCGCTTCGTCAGCGGCCATGCCATGCATTACATCCTCGTCGAGGATGGCGATCTGGCCTTGTTCAAGCCGCTGGAAGGCCCGCGCCGGACGGTGCTGCCGGAAGCGGCGCTGCTGCCGCCCTGGCTCAAGGCGCGGCCCGACCCGGTCAGCCTCGGCCGACGCCGGGTCTGGACCGGGCTTGGGGCGCTCCGCCGCGGCGTGCCGCCCTTGCGCGGCTGGCATGCGCAGCAGCTGCGCAAACTCGCCTTGCCGGCGGTGAGCGGCGAGGACGTCGTGCTCTTCGCCGATTCCGACATGCTGTTCCTGCGGGCGTTCTCGCTGGAAAGCCTGACGACGGAGGGAGCGGTCAGGCTCTATGCAAAGCCCGACGGCATCACGGCCGGCATGACCGAGCATCTCTCCTGGTGCGATATGGCGGCCGAACTGCTCGGCCTGCCCGCGCCCGCGATGCCGAGCCCGGACTACATCAACAATCTGGTGAGCTGGCGGCGCGACAACGTGCTCGCCCTGCACCGCCACATCGAGGCGACCAGCGGACGCGACTGGGTCGCCGCGATCGCCCGCCAGCGCCAGTTCTCGGAATACATGATCTACGGCTATTTCGTCGAACGCGTGCTCGGCCTTGCCGCGTCGGGCCATGTCGCCGACAGCCACGAGCTCTGCAAGGTCTATTGGGGAGGCGATGCCGGCGGCATCGCGTCGCTGCGCTCCTTCGAGGAGGTGTTGGAACGCGGCCAGGTCGCGGTCGGTGTGCAATCCTTCATCGGCCAGCCGATCGCGCGGCTGAAGGCGCTGTTCGAGGCCCAGTAGCGCATCAGCGCCCGGCCTGTCGGAGCAGCCGGTAGGTCACCGCCGCCGAGAACAGATAGACCAGCCCGAACACGCCGTTGAGCCAGATCGCCCAGGCGTCGCCAGGCGCAAATTGCAGCATCACCCATGAGATGAGCGCGGCCTTGAGCCCCGTGATCGCGCAGAGCAGCGCGATGCGCGAGCCGGTGCGCTCGCGGGCGTAGAGCAGCTCGGCGTGGTATTCGACGAGGTTGCGGAAAGCAGGCACCGCGAGCATCGGCAGGAAGAGATGGGCGGCTTCCGAGACGTTGCGGCCGAGCAGCCCGGGAAAGGGTTTCAGCATCAGGATGACGGCAGCGAGGCCGCCGATCGAGATCAGCGCGATGCCGGCCTCGACGACGGCGCGCCGGCTGAGACCTCCCACAAGGCCGCGCTCCTTCATGATCTTCTGCACCATCATCTGGCTGAAGCTGCGCACCGGCATGGCGGTGAGATCGATGACGCGCATCGCGATGGCGTAAAGGCCCGCCGTCCGCTCCCCCGCGAGCGCCAGCACCAGGAGCTTGTCGAACTCGGCCTGGATGTAGAAGACGATGTCGGCGGCGGCGGCGAAGACGGCGTCCGGCATGCGGCGGGGATAGATTCGCTTGTCGAAGCGCCAGCGCAGCGCCGGCATGAAGACGACGAGGGCGATCAGCGCCGTCGCCAGCGTCGCGCCGAGATAGGCGAAGGCCCAGATCGTCAGGCTGGCCTGGCCGAACAGATGGAAGCCGATGGCCGCGAACGTGCGCAGCGACGAGCCGAGGATGACGAGGAGCGCCGCCTGCCGGAAGCGCCTGAGCCCGTTGTTGACGATGGCGACGACCTCGACGAGACGCCAGCCCAGCACCTCCGCCGTCACGATCAGCGCGAACGGCAAAAGCGCGAGCCTCCCCGAGAACAGCGCGGCATGGACCGCCGCCGCCGCGACGACGATCACCGGGATCGAGACGGCGGCGAGGGCGGCGAAACCTGCCGCATAGGCTCCAAGCAGACGCGGCTTGACCGTGGCGATGCGATAGACCGGCGAGACGAAGCCGAAGGCGAGCAGGCGCGACAGGATCAGCCCGGTGGCGGAAGCGGTCGCGAACAGACCGAATTCTCCGAGGGTCAACGTATTCGCAACGATGAGGAAGTAGACAAGTGAGATGACGAGCCGGCCGGCCGAGCCGCTCAGGATCGTGAGGTAGGCGGAAATGGCGGCGCGATCAGGCGACATGGGGTCCGTTCGGACGGCTTCTTCTGGCCCGGACCCTGCCTGAGCGGGTCCGTCGAAGGCATTCTGTTTAGCCCGGAAGGCGTTGATCGACCCTAAACGAAACAGGTTTCGGCGCTTTCCGAAACATATTGGCCTGGAACGACACATGAATGCGATGACGCGCAGAAAGGCTTTGATCTCGGGCGCGGCCACTTTGGCCGCCTCGGGTATCGGCGCGCGTCCCGCCACGGCCAGCCCCGCGCCGATACCGATCGGCTCGGCCGCCCAGATCGAGATCTTCCGCAGCGACCCGCGCTATCGCGACGCGCTGCGCCGCCATTGCGATGTGATCGTGCCGATGAACGACCTGAAATGGGAGGCGTTGCGCCAGGATCGCGCGCGCTTCGACTTTTCCGGCGCGGACGAACTCGTCGCCTTCGCGCAGACCAATCGCCAGGCCCTGCGTGGCCACACCCTGCTCTGGGGCGAGGCTTTGCCGGCCTGGGCCAGGACGATGACGACGAAGGCCGAGGCCGAGCGCGAACTCGTGCGCCACATCGAGACCGTGGTCGACCGCTACAAGGGCAGGATCGCGACCTGGGACGTGGTCAACGAGGTCATCCGCTTCGACCCGACGCCGGGCGAGCCCTATCGCGATACGATCTGGCAGCGCCTGCTCGGCCCCGAGCATATCGAGATCGCCTTCCGCGCGGCCGCCCGCACCGATCCCTCGGCGCGGCTGGTGCTGAACGACTTCAATTTCGAGGAGCCGCTGCCGGGCGTGGCGCTGCGCCGCAAGATCGCGCTCGATATCTGCCGCAGGCTGAAGGACAAGGGCATTCCGATCCACGGCATCGGCATGCAGGCGCATCTCTATGGCGAGAACCCGATCGACACGAACGGCCTGCAGCAGTTCATGTACGAGATCGGCCGACTCGGCCTCGATGTCGAGATCACCGAACTCGACGTGATCGACTGGAAGCTGCCGGCCGACATGCAGACGCGCGACCGCGCCGCGGCCAGTCTGGTCTCGACCTATCTCAACACCATCGTCTCGGTGCGCCGGCCCAAGGCGATCGTGACCTGGGGGCTGAGCGACCGCTATTCCTGGATTCACGAGACCTTTCCGCGCAAGGACGGCGCCAGCGCCCGCCCGCTGCCGCTCGACGCCGAGTTCCGCCCGAAACCGATGATGAAGGTGCTCGACCGCTACCGGCGCGGCGCAAGCTGATGACCGGTTCCCGACGATGGACGAAGCCAGCGCGGCGGCGACATTCGCCGTCCGCGACCGGCCAGAGGTTGCAGAGTGAAGCGTAGCGTCATGTTCAACACCGATACGGCCATTGGCGAAGCGGAGCGGCGGCAGGACCGGGGCAGGCGCGCCGCGCCGCCGGGCGAGCCGCGCCCGCCCGTGCTCGCACAGTTGACGGACCCGGCGTGGCTGATGCGGACGCTGTGGGCGCGAAAGCGGCTTGTGCTGCTGGCGGCCGTCGCCGGGATCGTCCTCGCGGCGCTCGCCAGCCTGTTCATCCCGCCGAAATACGTCTCGACCGCGCAGCTCTTCATCGACCCGCGCGACCTGCGCGTGCTCCAGAACGAGGTCTCGCCCAACGCCACGGGCGGCGATCCGACATCGACAACCGGCTATCTCGAAAGCCAGGCGCGGGTGATCGCGTCGGACAGCATCAAGTCGCGCGTGGTGCAAACCGAGGGGCTCGACAAGGACCCCGAATTCGGCGGCGAGGCGACCAAGACCGGGCTGTCGCGCCTTCTGGCCGATCTTTTGCCGCGAGGCGGCGAGCCGCCCCGCGACGGGCTGCTCTACGCGCTGGCCGCGCTCGACAAGCAGGTCGCGGTCCGGCGCGGCGAGCGCACCTTCGTCATCGACATCGCGGTGACCTCGCGCGAGGCGACCAAGGCCGCCCGCATCGCCAACGCGCTGGCCAACGCCTATCTCGACGACCAGGCCTCGGTGCGCGCCGACGCCGCCCAGCGCGCCACCGGCGCGTTGACGGGACGCCTGGAAGAGCTGCGCAACCGCCTGCGCATCGCCGAGGAAAAGGCCGAGAAATACAAGGAAGCCAACAACATCGTCGGCGTCGGCGGGAAATCTATCGGCGAGGAGCAGCTCGCGCTGAACAACGCCCAGCTCGTCGCGCTGCGCATCAAGGCGACCGAGGCCAAGGCGAAATACGACCAGACGCTGGCCGTGCGCGCCAGCAGCGTCGAGGCCGGCGCGATCCCCGAGGCCGTCGCCTCCAACACCATGACGGCCTTGCGCTCGCAGCTCGGCGCGGCGCTGAGCAAGGAGGCGGACCTGCTCGCCTCGCTCGGCGCGCGCCACCCCGCGCTCAGCGCGGCGCAGGCGCAGGTCCGCGACGCGCGCCGCCAGATCGCCGACGAACTCTCGCGCATCGCCCGCGCCGCCAAGGTTGAATACGACCGCGCGGTCGAGTCCGAGAAGCAGATCGCCCAGCGCGTGGCGCAACTGACCACCTCGCAATACGCCGCCGGCCGCGCCTCGGTCGAACTGCGCGAACTCGAACGCGAGGTCGAATCCTCCCGCGTCGTCTACGACGCCTTCCTGCGCCGCGCGCGCGAGACCGGCGAGCTTGCCGGCATCGACACCACCAATGCCCGCATCATCAGCTACGCCATGCCGCCGCTGGAGAAATCCGGCCTGAGCCGGCGGGCGATCGCCATGCTCGGCGGCATGGGCGGCGGCGCGATCGGCGCGATCATGGTGCTGGGCATGGCGCTGACGCGGCCGGCCGGCATGGATCAGTCACCACCCGCCCCGACCCTTCCAGGGAAGGGGCCCCGCGGTTTCCGTTTATGGAGCCGCCGCGAGTCTGCGCGGGAGGAGCCGATCGAAGCGGCTGTCTCGGCCGCCGCGGAGACGCAGCCTCCGGCCGCCAGCCGCGCCATGACCGCGCCGGCCCAGCCTGGCGGCGCGCCGGCGCGCCGCTTCACCACGATCAAGGGCGGGCAGGCCGACAGGCTCCCCGATGTGCTGCAGGCGGCGGCCGCGCCGCTGCTCGCCACCGTGCCCGCGGTCCGCCACCGGCGCTGGCGGCGCCATGACGGCGAGGCGCGCTCGGTCTTCCAGCTCAAGACGCATCTCGTGGACGTTCTCGACAAGCCCGACGCCAGCTTCGCCCGGGCGATCCGCGGCCTCGGCGCGGCGCTCTCGGAAGACGGCCGGCCGCGCCGCATCCTCGTGGTCGGCCTGCGCGGACAGGCCGGCGCCTCGACGGTCGCGCTCAATCTCGCGCTCGACGCCGCGACCTCGGGCCGGCCGGCGCTGCTGATCGACGCAGGCCTCGGCGAGGCCGGCCTGACCCATGTCTATGCGTCCGACGCCGAACTCGGCCTGCACGAGATCGCGACGGGCGCGGCCGGCCTGGTCCGCGTGGCGCGCCAGGACGAGGGCACGGGGCTGTTCTTCCTGCCGCGCGCGGGCCGCGGCGAGGCGGTTGGCGTCGACCAGATCGCCCATGAGATTTTCGGCGCGGCGCGGCGCTTCGGCCCGGTGATCATCGACGGCGCGGCGATCGGCAGCGACGGCCTGACCGACAGCTTTGCGCAGGTCGTCGACGATATCGTGCTGGTGATCCGCGAAGGCGAAGTCGGCGTGGCCGATCTCGAGCGGGCCAACGCGGTGCTCGGCGCGAACGCCGCGCGTATCCGCGGCTTCGTCGTCAACCAGCCCTGATGAGCGCGGCGGGCGCCACGGACCGTCACGCGGGCACGGCGGACATGTCCGCCGACGCCGGCCATTATCTTCGCAGCGTCGTCTTCGTCGCGGCGGTGCTCCTGGTCTGGGTCTCGACCTCGCCTTTCCGGGGCTCCTACGATGTCGCCGCCGAGAATACGAGCAACGTCGTCAACCAGATCGCCTTTTCGCTGATGGCCGTGCTCGGGCTGTTCTGCGCGGCGGGCTCGGGCGGGCGGGCGGCGCTGGCCTATCTCCGCCCGGCCTGGCTGCTGCTGATCGCCTGGATGATGATCGGCGTCATCTACTCGGCCAATCCCGAGATCTCGATGCGGGCGCTGAGCTTCACGCTGGTGGTGCTGGTGATCGCCGGAACGCTGATGCTGCTGCCGCGCGGCCAGCGCCATTTCGCGCTGCTGCTCGGCCTGGCTGCCCTGATCGTGCTCGCGATCTGCTATGCCGGCATCGTCCTCTTCCGCGACGTCGCGACGCATTCCAGCGGCGACGCGCTGGAGCCCCAGCATGCCGGCGCCTGGCGCGGCCTGTTCGACCACAAGAATATCGCGGGCGCAATGATGGTGATCCTGATGCTGATCGGCATCTTCGTCGCCGCCTCCTACTCGATGCTCTTCGGGCTCGTCATCCTTGGGCTGGCGGCGACGTTCCTGTTCATGACCGGCTCGAAGACCTCGATGGGGCTCGGGCCCTTCGTCGTCCTGCTCGGCTTCGCCTGCGCGCGGATCAGGAGCATCTGGCTGCGCGGGCTGATCGCGCTTGGACCGCTCGCCTTGCTGCTGACGGCGACGATCGGCTCGGTGCTCTACCAGCCGATCAACGAGATCGTACAGTCGCTCAGCCCGGGCCAGACCTTCACCGGCCGCACCGAGATCTGGCGCTTCGCGCTCGACCGGCTCTGGGAGCGGCCGATCTTCGGCTACGGCTTCGAGGGCTTCTGGGGCAGCGATTTCGTGCTCTTCGCCGAACCGAAGGAATATGAGAGCGGCATCTCGAACGGCATGGTCCATGGCCATAACGGCTATGTCGACCTCGCCATCGGGCTCGGCATTCCCGGCCTCGTGCTGGGGACGATCGTGCTGGTCCTGCTGCCCCTGCGCGACCACCACCGCGTCATCGCCACCTTCGAGAACAAGGCGCTGGCCGAGCTGTTCTTCCGGATCTGGCTGTTCGCGATCTATTCGGCCTGCCTGGAGAGCTTCTTCTTCCGCCGGGCCGACCCGATCTGGTTCGCGATGCTGATCTCGGTGATCGGGCTGAGGCTGACCTCGAAATACCGGGTCTCGCCGTAAGACCTCAGTTCGTCTCGGGCTTGCGATATTGCTCGGCCGCGACGCCGACCTCCAGGGCGAGGCGGCCGAGCGCGACCTGAAGATGGTAGAGGCCGATCAGCACGGAGCCCGTCTTCAGTCCCAGGAGAAGCCCGCGCGGCAGCGCCGCGCCAAGCAGGGCCAGCGACTTCGCCAGCACGCGCAGCCGTCCAGCCGCTCCGGGGAACCTGTGGCGCTCGATCGCGGCCGAAATCGCGCCGTTGCGGCGGGCGCGGGCGGCGATCCAGTCGGTTTCCGTGCGCCGCGCCGGCATGGTCTCGCGCTGGAGCGCCTCCTGCACCCACCAGAAACGGAAGCCGGCGGCCTTGGCGCGGGTGAAGAAATCGCTGTCGCCGCCGCCGGTGAAATCGAAGCGCTCGTCGAGGAAGGGGTGGCCGAGCCGCTCCAGAACCTCGCGCCGGATCAGGTAGTTGGCGCTGGAATAGAGGATCGGCACCGGTCCGGATGCGTCGTAGTGCGAGCGGAAGACCGGATGCGCGACGAGCCAGGCACGCGAGGCGTCCTCGAAACGCGGCACGACCGCGCCGCCGAAGAGTTCGGCCGGAGCCGTCCCCGCCGCCCGCAGGAAGGCGTCTAGCCAGCCGGGCTCGGCCTGCTCGTCGTCGTCGACGCCGAGCACGTTTTGCAGCTCCGGCAACCTTGTCAGCGCGCAGCGCCAGGCGGCGTTGTAGGCCTTGCAGTTGCCCTGGCGCGGCTCGACGATGACGAGGCCCTTGAACAGGCCGGCCTCGAGCAGAGCGGTCGCGCGGGCCGCGCCCTCGCGCGCGATGCCCTCGTTCTCGACCACGACGACCGCGACATCATGCCCGCCGGCCTGGGCCGCCAGCGAGCGCAACGTCTCCTCCAGCATGTCGGGGCGCTTGAAGGTCGGCACGCAGACGACGCTTTTGACCTCGGCGAGCGCCTCCGGCGGCGATCGCGCGACGACGACGAAGGTTTCGGGATCATCCATCCGCATCTGTGGGGTCGGGGTCATGGCGCTTGAGACTAGGCTGGCGCGCTTAAGGTTCGGTGAGCGCGGCTCTTGACCGGCGCGCGCAAACGCGGCCTTCCTCGCGGCAGCCTCCGCAGCCGGACATGCCCTTGCGCCTCGCCTTCCTCACCGCCCTGATCCCGGTCGAAAAACCCGACACCGGCTTCGAGATCGCCAATGCGGCGATCCTCTCGGCGCTGCGCGCGGCCGGCCACGAGGTCGTCGCCTTCGGTTTCCTGCGGCCGGGCGAGACGCCGGCCGATCCGGAGCGGAGCGTGGTGATCGACCATGTCGCGATCGAGAACGCCGAGGCCGGCAAGGGGCAGAAGCTGCGATGGCTCGTGGAGGCCGTGCGCGCCAAGCTGCCGGTCGCCTGCGCCAAGCTCCGGCTCGCGGGCGCGGGCAGGCTGGTCGAGGCGGTGCGGGCGCGGGGGCCGTTCGACGCGCTGATCCTGAACTCGGTGATGCTGCCCGGCGCGTTTCCGGAGCTGCTGGAAATCGCGCCTTGCGTCCTCGTCGAGCACAACATCGAGCATGTTTCGGCCCGGCAGAGCGCCGCCCATGCCGGCAACCCGGTTATGCGCTGGCTCTATGCCCGCGAGGCAAGACTGCTGGAAACGATCGAGCGACGGCTCTGGGACAGATCGCGCTTCATCTGGACGCTCGCCGAGGAGGACAAGGCGGCTCTGGGGCCGGCGTATCAGCACAAAGCCGCCGTGCTGCCGCTGGTTTCCGGCGTTGCGACCGCATCCACGGTGACCGACGCAGCCCCCGCCTACGATATCGGGCTGATCGGAACCTGGAGCTGGGCGCCCAACTTCATCGGGCTCGACTGGTTCCTGCGCGAGGTCTGCCCGCTGCTGCCGGCCGATGTGACGATCGCGGTCGCCGGCCGGCTGCCGCCCGATCTCGCCGCCCCGCCGCAGGTCAGACCGCTCGGGCGCGTGCCCGATGCCGACGACTTCCTGCGCTCCTGCCGGCTCGTCGCTTTGTCGAGCCGGGCCGGCACCGGCGTCCAGCTCAAGACGGTGCAGGCGATGGAGCTCGGCCTGCCGGCGGTGAGCACGACATTGTCCTGCCGCGGCTTCACCGAAATTCCCGACAATTTCACGCTGGCCGACACGCCGGAGGCCTTTGCCGGGTCGCTCCTGCGACGGCTGGCGGAGATCAGGGCCGGCGATCCGCAGCGCCGTGACGGGGCGGCGTTTCTCGCCCGCCAGCAGGCGGCGTTGGCGGCGGGGCTGGGGCGCGGGCTCGCGGCCGCGACCGCCTGAACTACTCGGCCGGCTTCCCGCCGCCTTTTCGTCCCATCAGCCCGAAAACCGGGCCGGCGCCGACCATAACCAGAAAGACCCGGATGATGTGGTGGCCGGCGACGAAGGCGACCTCGGTGCGCAGCGCCAGCGCGATCAGGCTCATCTCGGCGAGGCCGCCGGGCGAATAGGCCAGGATCAGCGGGACGTAGCCGTGCACCGAAACCTGCGCCACGGCCCAGGCGAAGGCGAGCGTCAGCCCGAGCAATATCGCGGTCGAGCCGACCGACAGCATGAGGACGCGCAGGATCACGGAAGGCGGCGTGCCGATGAAGCGGCAGCCGATGGTCACGCCGAGCACGAGCTGCGCGGCATTGACGATCTCATAGGGCGGAGCCGAATCGCTCCAGCCGGCGAGATGCACGACCGCGCTGACCAGCATCGGGCCGAGCAGATAGGTCGCCGGCAGCCTGAGCCAGTGGCCGACCACGACGCCCGCGACGCCGCAAGCCACCAAGACAAGCCCGGCGGACAGCGGCGTCTGCGCCAGCGAGGGACCGGCGACACGCGCGCCGCCGAGCGAGACCCCCTCGATCCACTGCACGATGAAGGGCAGCGTCATCACCACGAGCAGGATTCGGGCCGAGTGGATCAGCGCGATGATGCGGGCGTCGCCGCCCTTCTCCTCGCCGACCGTGACCATCTCGACCAATCCGCCCGGCATGCCGGAGAAGAAGGCCGTGACCGGATCGAAGCCGGCGACGCGGCGGAAGTAAAAGACGCTGCAGAGCGCGCAGGCGGCCATGAACAGCACGAGGCCCGCGATGGTCGGCAGCCAGTTCGGCAATTGCTGGACGATGTCGGGCCTGAAGCCCGCGCCGAGCATGACGCCGATCACCGCCGTCATCGGCGGGCGGATCACCGGCGGGGCGGCGACCGGCAGGCGGAGCAGGGCGGCCGCCGTGCAGACCACCATCGAGCCCAGCATCCATGGCAGCGGCAGCCTCGCCTGCACGAAGAGCCAGCCGCCGAGCCCGCCGAGCAGCAGCGCGAAGGCGAACCGGCGATAGGGGAAGCGCCGGGGCGACAACGACCGCAGGCCGCCGACAAGGCCGGACCAAAGCTCCCTCATGCCGTCGCCAGACCTCCGCGCCACGGACCCACGCGCCCTTCGCCAGGACGGCTCCTACAGGGCTTCGCGCCGGATCGACAGTGCGAAGGCCGAATGACGGCCCCGCAACGGATTCCTGCCTGCCGCGACATCGACCCGCAAGGATGGGCGTCATGCCCGCCTTGCTCTGGCGGCGCGGGCGCGCCCGTCCGATGCTGCGCTCTCCACCCGGAGCTGGATATCCATGAGCCATCACCTGATCGAAGCCGGCCTCGCCACCTGCCATTGGGGCTATTTCGACGCGAGCCTGAAGCCGGTCCTGACGATCGGGAGCGGCGACAGCGTCACGATCCGCACCGTCACCGGCGGGCCGGCGCATCAGCCGACGAGCGGCTTCCATGCGCTGCCCGAGATCCACGAGATCCATGAAAAGGCCGAGCGCATGGCGCCCGGCCATATCCTGACCGGCCCGGTCGCGGTGAAGGGGGCCAAACCGGGACAGGTGCTGGAGGTGCGCATCCGCGAGGTGAGGCTCAGGACCGACTGGGGCTACACCATGATCAAGCCGCTCGCGGGCACGCTGCCCGACGAGTTCGACCAGCATGCGCTGATCCATACCCGTCTCGATGCGGAGCGGCGCATCGGCACGCTGCCCTGGGGCATGGAGCTGCCGCTCGCGCCCTTCTTCGGCGTGATGGGCACGGCGCCGCCGCCGCATTGGGGCCGGCTGACCTCGCTCGTCCCGCGCGCCTTCGGCGGCAATCTCGACAACAAGGAACTCGGCGCGGGCGCGACGCTGTATCTGCCGGTCTTCGTCGAGGGCGGGCTGTTCTCCTGCGGCGACGGCCATGCCGTGCAGGGCGACGGCGAGGTCTGCGTCACCGCGATCGAGACCGCCCTGGAGGGCACGTTCGAGATCATCCTGCGCGAGGATCTGTCCTTCAGCACGCCGCGCGCCGAGACGCCGAGCCACCACATCACCATGGCGATGCATCCCGACCTCGACATCTGCGCGCAGGACGCCTTGCGCGAGATGATCGGGCTGATCCGCGAGCGCACGTCGCTGACGCGCGAGCAGGCCTATATGCTGTGCTCGCTCGCGGCCGATCTGCGCATCACCCAGACGGTGAACGGCTCGAAGGGCGTGCATTGCATGCTGGCGAAGAGCGTGGTGGCCTAGCTAGGGTGTGTAAACTTCGAAATGGTCGAGCTGGGCCATGCTTCTCTTGATATGGACCATCGCTTCGTCTCCCTCGTTGGCAACTAGAACCATGGTCGCCAGCAGGTGCGCGACCGCCGTCGCAGGGAGAATGGAGGGCAGGAGAGCATCGGTCGAGCTGGTGACGACGATGTTTGGACCGTGCTCGGATACCACTGGCGACACCTTGCTGTCGGTAATCGCGACAATTCCGACATTGCGGTCCCGCGCGAATTGAGCAGCGGTCACCGCGTCGCGCGTATAGGGTTGAAGACTAAAGATGACGAGCGCATCTTTCGCCGAGATATCGCGGAGAGCGTCCGCGGTCGCGCCGCCGATACCGGTTATCAGCACGGTCTTGCTGCCGAAAAGACGCATCAGGTAGTGAAAGTAATAACTTGCGGAGAACATGCTTCTCAGGCCAAAAACATAAATCCTGTCGGAATTATTGATTAGATTTACTGCTTGCTTCAAGTGAGGGATATTCTCTTCGTTCATAATTCCCGCGATGCTGCCGATATCGCTTTGAATGACGTTGTCGAAGAACGATTGTTCAGATTTCGCCTTGTTCGTCAGTCTACGGACACGCAGCTCCCAGCTGTTCGTGCCTTTGCTCATCCAACTGCGAAAATGCTCGCGAAACGGCTCGTAGCTCTCGAAGCCGATCGCCTTCGCCAACCGGATCATCACACTCGGCTGCACGCCGGCCTGCCCAGCCAGGGCGCGCATTGAATGCATCGCGACTTCATTGGGATTGTCGATGATGAAACGCGACGCCTTGCGCAGCTGAGGGCTGAACGTTGGAAATTTCTCTTTCAACTCTCGCAACACATGGCTGTCGGACAAGGGCAAACTCCGATTAAGACCGCAGAACGCCCGACTTTATCGTTGAACCGAAAGCCCGGACGCAGGCGATTCGACTCTTCCTCTTCGATACCCGACCCCTGCGATATCGACGAACGTTGCCGCTCGCACGACCGGCCGCCGACCTCTTCGGGGCCGAGGCCGCGTTCTAGGCCGCTCCTGCGGCGACGCCTTGAGCCGCGACCATCGCCATTCGCATCTTCGCGAACTGTACAACTTGTTCGCCGACCATTCGCAACTGGTTCGTCACCGATTCGTCGGTCAGACATCCCTTCTCGTCGAAAATCGGGAGCGAGGTATTGACCATCGCGCCGAAGGGCGTGGGCCAGCCGCGCAGCGCATGTGCCATCGACCGCATCGCCGCAAGCGTCTGCCCACCGGCCTGCCAGCCGCCGGCACAGCAGATGCAGCCGACAGCACAATTGTCGAAATAGACGCGTTCATCGCTGCGCAGATCCTCGGTATAGTCGAGTACGTTCTTGACCAGCCCCGAGATCGAGCCGTGATAGGCCGGACTGGCAACGACGATGCCGTCCATCCGACGAAAGAGATCGACGGCCCGGCGCGCGCTCGCGTTCCGCTCCAGCGAGCCGGGCGCGTAGATCGGGAGCAGAAGCTCCTCGCCCGTGAAGATCTCGACCTCGGCGCCGTTCTGCACGGCGATGTCGAGGCACGCGCGCAGCACTCTCTCGGTCGATGAGCCATTGCGTGCGGTGCCTCCGACGCCGAGGATGAGAGGTCGTTTCGGCACGAGGGTCGTCATGATCGCCTCATCGCTGTGAGAGGTTCAGGAGCGGCAGTCCGCGTCAGGCCACTTTCAGCGTCGGCCAGGCGGCTCCGCCAAGATGGCCCAGATTGCCGAAACGCTTGGTAAGGCGAGGCAGGACCTCCGCGCCGAAGCGTTCGATCGACTTCAGCGTCTCCTGCTGCGGCACGCCGGGTATGCCCATGAACATGCTGACATGTGTCGGATTGACAGCTTCGATATCGGCGGCAAGCCGCTCGGCGACGGTGTCGGGGTCTCCGATGGGCAACCGCGCTGCGATCTCCTCGAGCGAGGGTTCGTCGGCAGCCGGCATTTCCTTCAGGAAAGCGCCGTCGAGCTCGCCATATTTGCCGCGCATCGCCATTGCGATGCGCCGGACATAGCGGGCTCCGTTGGCGGCACGCAGGGCTGCGGATTTGTCATCGGTGACGAAGACGTAGCGCTGGATGGCGAAGGGCATGTTCTTGGGATCGCCACCCGCTTCGGAGTAGGTTTTCTCCAGTCCTTCACGCGTCTGGCGAACGGTCTCCACCGCGTTCCAGCCGGTGGTGAAGAACGGCGTATAGCCGCGCTCGAAAGCGCGCCGCTGAGCTTCGAGGTCGGTCGCCATGCCGGCGAGATAGATGGGGATCGCGCCTTGGCGCGGGCGCACCGAGAAGGTGGTCTCCGGGAAATTGAAATCGGCACTTTGAAACGAAACGACATCACGCTTGAGATAGGCGTCGATGAAGTCAAGCGTGTCCAGCAGCTTGCCGCGCGCCTCCTTCACGTTGCGGCCGAACTTGTGGAACTCGTACTCCTGGTAGCCGGTGCCGAAGCCGAGCACGAGCCGCCCCTCGCTGAGCTGGTCGATCATGCCGATATCCTCGGCCATCCGGATCGGCTCGTAGAGCGGCGCCACGATCACGGCAGGGCCGAGCTTGATCGTTTTGGTCCGCCCGGCCATGTAGGCCGCCATGGTCAGGGGAGAGGGGCAAAGGCAGTAATTCGAGAAGTGATGTTCGGCGAACCAGGCGATCTCGATCCCCGCCTGTTCGGCGACGCGGACATGATCTGCCGTCTCGCGATAGACTTCGCCAGCTGTCTTGTTCCTGTCGCGCTGTGTCGACAGGCAGAACAAACCAAAATGCATGATCTTCCTCCGTGATCTCAGAAGCCGACGATGGTTTCGCCGCCATTGGGGCTGATTGCCTGCCCGGTGATGAAGGCGGCCTCGTCTGAGGCGAGGAACGCGACGGAATAGGAGATCTCTTCAGGCTGGGCCCAGCGGCCGATCGGAACCTTCTTTTCCTTCTCGCGGATCTTGTCCCAGCCCTGGACGCGGATCGGCATCTCGGTGATCACGCCGCCGGGGCAGACGGCGTTGACCATGATCTTCCAGGGCGCGAGCTCCTTGGCCCAGGCCTTGGTGAGCCCGAGGATCGCAGCCTTCGCGGCGCAGTAATGCGAGGCCGTGTTCGTCCCGGTCATGCCCCAGATCGAGGAGATGTTGACGATGCGGCCGTAGCCGCGCTGCTTCATCGCGGGCACGACGCTCTGCGTGCAGAAGAAGGCGCCCTTCACATGGATGTCGAACATCCTCTGATAGGCTTCGGGCGTGATCTCCTCGATCTTCTTGTGGTCGCCGATGCCGGCGTTGTTTACCAGAATGTCGATCGGGCCGAGTTCCTTCTCGATGCGGGCCGCGAGCGCCTTCATTGCCGCGGGGCTGACGATATCGTCATTGGCGACGAGCACGCGCCGGCCGAGTTGGCGGATTTCGGCGGCGACTTCCGCCGCTTCCGCCTCGAGCACGTCATGCACGACGATGTCGGCGCCGCGCTCCGCCATCAGCAGGGCATGGGCCTTGCCCATGCCGCGGCCGGAGCCAGTGATCCAGGCGATTTTGCCTTCGAAACGCGCGTTGTCATGTCCAGATGTCATGATTTCGTTCCTCAATAGCCGACTATGACTTCGCCCCCGTTGGGGCTGAGAACCTGGCCAGTGATGAAATCGGCCTGGGGCGAGGCGAGAAAGGCGACCGCGTATGCCATTTCGATCGGCTGGCAGTAGCGCTTGAGCGGCACCTTGGCCTCCTTGGCGCGCAGCACGTCGTTATCGTCGAGCTTCATTGGTCCGCCGGAGCGCACGCCGCCGGGCGCGACCGCGTTGACGTGGATGTTCCAGGGCGCGAGCTCGTGCGCCCAAGCCTTGGTGAAGCCGAGCAGCGCGGTCTTGGCCGAGCAGTAATGGGAGGCGACGGGCGCGCCGTTCATCCCCCACATTGAGGAGATGTTGATTATCTTGCCGTAGCGCTTCTCCTTCATCGCCGGGATGACGGCCTGCGCGCAGAAGAACGATCCGCGCACGTGGACGTCGTACATGCGGTCGAAATCCTCCTCGGTGATCTCCTCGATGAGCTTGCGCTGGCCGTAGCCGGCGTTGTTGACGAGGATGTCGATCGACCCGAGGGCCTCAGTCGCTTCGCTCACCGATCGCTGCACCGCCGCGATATCGGCCATGTCGACTTCGGCGACGAAGGCCTTGCGTCCCTTCTCGCGCACCAGACGGCCGGTCTCCTCGGCGAACTCGCCGCGCAGGTCGACGATCGCGATATCGGCTCCCCTCTCGGCCATGAGCAGGGCATGCGCGCGGCCCATCCCATCGCCGGCGCCCGTGATGAAGGCGACCTTTCCTGCAAGTTCAGTCATGGCTCATGTCTCCGGAATGAGAAGGGTGGAGCTGGCCGGCCAGGAGACGAGGACCTCCTGGCCCGGCTGGAACATCACCGTGCGGTGCGCCGCGGCGCGGCGTATGGAAACTGGCTCCGAAGCGCCGATATCGACCTGGTAGCGGAAGGTTCCGGCGGTATAGACGGCGTCGACCACCGAGCCCTTGGCCCGGTTGAAGCCGTCTGCCGGGACGTTGTCGGTGTCAGCGATTTCGATCGCTTCGGGACGAACGCACAGGACATGAGGCTCGCCCGGCGCGATGCCACACGAACTTCCAACCGCGTCGTAGACTTGGTTTTCCACGGTACGGCAGGTCACTGCGCCCGAGCCGCGCGCCTCGACCGCCGTGACCTTGAATAGATTGGCTCCCCCGAGAAATCTTGCGACGAAGGCGCTGTTGGGGCGCTCGTAGAGTTCGCGCGGAGCGCCGCATTGCGCGACACGGCCGGCGTTCATGATGGCGATGCGGTCCGACATCGCGGTGGCTTCGTCCTGATCATGCGTGACGTAGAGGACGGTCGCCGAGATCTTGCGGTGGAAAGCCTTGATCTCGTTCTGCATTTCCTCGCGCAGATTCTTGTCGAGCGCCCCCAGCGGTTCGTCCATCAGCAACATTCGCGGGTCGTAGACAGCCGCTCGAGCCAGGGCGACGCGCTGCTGCTGGCCGCCGGAGAGCTGACTCGGCTTGCGATCCGCCATCTGCGTCAGCTGGACGGTGGCGAGCATTGCCGCGACGCGCTCGGCTATGCCTCTTTTCGGGAGCTTCCGCAGCCTCAGTGGAAAGGCGATGTTCTCGAAGACGCTCAGATGCGGGAAGAGCGCATAGTTCTGGAACACCATGCCGATGTTGCGCCGATAGGGCGGCAGAGCGGCGATATCGACCTTGTCGACCTCTATCCGCCCGTTCGAGGGAGGCGTGAAGCCGGCGATCGCGCCCAGCAGCGTGGTCTTGCCCGAACCGCTCGGGCCGATGATCGAAAAGAACTCGCCGGGCTGGATGTCGAGATTGGTGGGGTGGAGGGCGGTGACGGTTCCATAGACCTTTTCGACGTCGATCAGGGAGATGTGAGCGCCGTGCTTAGCCATTGGCCGTAACCTGATTGCGAGAGCCGACGACCTGGAGGAAGGAGGCGATGACGAGCAGCACGAGCGTGAAGGCGAAGATCAGCGTCGCGACCGCTGCGATCGTCGGGGTGAGGAACTCGTTGAGCTGCTCCCAGATCAACTTCGGCAGCGTCCGCGTGCCGGCGCCCGTCAGGAACAGCGACAGCATCAGCTCATCGAAGGACGCGGCGAAGGCGAGGATGCCGCCGATGAAGACCCCGATACGGATCATCGGGAACGTCACGCGCCAGAAGGTCTGCCAAGGCGTGGCCCCGAGGGTCATCGCCGCGAGCTCGAGCGCTCCGTTCTGGCTCGCCAGCACGGCGGTCACGGTGATGAAGACCAGAGGTATCCCGATGATCGTATGCCCGATGATCGCCGCCAGATGCGTGCCCAGCAGGCCGAGCCTGATCATCATCGGATAGAGCCCGATCGCGAGGATGACGTGCGGCAGCATCGTCGGCGCAACCACGGCCGCGGACATGACGCCTGCGCCTTTCCAGGCTCCACGCTTGAGCGACAGCGCGGCAAGCGTACCGAAGATCATCGATAGCACCGCGGCCGGGATGCCGATGATCAGGGAGTTCGCCGTGGCTTCCGCCCAGGACAGGTTCTCGGCGATCTTGAAATACCACTGCGACGACCAGCCCGTGGGCGGGAAGGACAGGTAGCTTTTGTCGCTGAACGATAGCGGCAGAATGATGAACTGGGGCAGGATGAGATAGACGAGGATCAGCGTCACCACCGCCGCGAGGGCAAGCCCGCCGATGCGATAGCGCCAGGGAAGCATCGCGCTAGCGGCCATGGGCGAGCCCCCCCTCGACGCGATTGGAAAGGCGCACATAGAGCGAGTAAACCGCGACGGTCAGGACCAGCAGCACCGTGGCCAGCGCCGACGCCAGGCCCCAGTCGAGCTGACGGTTCGCCTGCTCCTCGATCAGCACCGCCGCCATCATATGGCGCGGTCCGCCGAGCAGAGCCGGCGTGATGTAGAACCCGAGCGACATCATGAAGACCAGCGCCGAGCCGGCCAGCACGCCCGGCAGGGACAGCGGCAGGAAGATCCGCAGGAATGCTTGTGCCGGGGTGGCGCCGAGAACGCCGGCGGCCGCGAGCAGACGCCCGTCGATAGAGCGCATGTTCGCCACGAGCGGCAGGATCATGAACGGCAGCATGATGTGGACCATGCCGACATAGACGGCGATGCTGCCGGGTATGAAGTTGACCGGCGTGTCGACCAATCCGGTCGAGGTCAGCGCCTGGTTGAGGATGCCGCGACGCTGGAACACCACCATCCAGGCGTAGGACCTGATGACGACGCTGGTCCAGAGCGGGATGACCACCAGCGCGCCGATCAATTGCTGGATCGACGTGCGGGCTCGCGCCATCACATAGGCGACCGGATAGGCCGTCACCAGACACAGCGCCGTGACCAGCAGCGCCGTCGTGATCGTCAGCCAGAGCGACTGGAGATAGGGGCCGTCGGCGAAGAGCCTGCGATAGTTCGCCAGGCCGATCGCCGGATCGGAAAAGCTCCGCCAGATGACGCCTAAGATCGGCAGCACGAAGAACAGCGCCAGCACCGCTCCCGGAGGGATCGCGAGCAGACGATTGAAGTCTGCCACGCTCCAGGACGAGTTCTTGCGAGCCCCGCCTTGCCTTGGGTTCATCTGCGCCATCGTGCGAGCCTCGCGGTCCCCCGGCGAACCTGCCTCAGGCGAGCAGCCACTTGTTGAAGCGCTCGTTCACCGCCGCGCCATTGGCCGCCCAATACTCGAGGTCGAGAAGGCGGTTGTTGTCGCCGGGCTGGGGCAGGCTCGCCTTCACGTCGTCGCCGAGCAGGGCCAGGGCCGCCTTGTTGGCCGGACCGTAGGGCAACTGCTTGGCGAACGCAGCTTGCACGGCGGCCGTGGAGCCGAGCGCGACCAGCTCCTGCGCCTTGGCGGCGTTCGGAGCGCCCTTGGGAATGGCCCAGGCGTCGCTGACGAGGATCGACTGGTTGAGTGTGAAGTCGACCGGCGCGCCGGCGAGCTTCGGCGCATGGACGCGGCCGTTCCAGATCGCGCCGGCCTCGACCTCGCCGTCGAGCAGGAGTTGCGCGCCTTGCGCGCCGCGTGCCCACCAGACGATCTTGGACTTGATCGTGTCGAGGCTCTTCAAGGCCCGCTCCACGTCGAGTGGATAAAGGTCTTTCAGCGCGACGCCATCGGCCAGAAGGGCGACTTCAAGCGTCTGGAACGGACGCTTCCACAAGCCGATACGGCCTTTGAGAGCCCAAAGCTCCTTCCAGTCCTTCGGCGGGTTCGTCTTCACGTTCTCCTTGTTCCAGGCGATGCAGTAGGCGGCGAAATCGGTCAGCAGGAAATGGTCGTGGACCGAGCCGGGAAACATCTGCGTCTTGTCGAGCTTCGAGGCGTCGAGTTTTTCCAGCAGGCCCTGGCGGGCGTAGACGATGATCTCCTCCGCGGCGCCTTGCAGCACATCCCACTCGGTCTTGCCCTGCTCCACCATGGCTTTCAGGCGCGCGCCTTCATTGCTGGTGGTGATGATGTCGATCCCCGTCTTTTCCTTCCAGGGCGCGAAGACGGTCTTGCGATAGGCTTCTTCTATGGCGCCGCCGCCTGTCGCCATGATCATGCGGCTCGGCTGGGCCCGCGTCGTCTCGGGCAGGCCAGCGGCCAAGCCGAGTGTGCCGACGCCTGCGGCTGCGAGAAATCCACGGCGGTTGATATGCGAATTACGGTCTTTCATCGTTGAATTCCCCTCTCTTTCCTTGGGTTGATTGTTTTGCCGATCTTGCGCCGGCCAATAGGCATTCCTTCAGCGCATCAGCGCGCCGCCATTCACCATCACGGTTTCCCCGACCATGTAGCGATTGCGGCTTGAGGCGAGGAACAGGATCACCTCCGCAATGTCTTCCGGCGCGGCCCCGCGGCCGAGCGGTGTCGATGCGACCCGTTCGGCGAACCACTCCTGGCTCAGATTGGCATCGGTCGCGATCGCGCCCGGGCTGACCGCATTGACCAGCACTTGCGCCGGGGCAAGCTCGAGCGCGAGCGACTTGGTCAAGCTGACCACCGCCGCCTTCGCGGCGGCGTAATGCGGCAGGTTCGGTTTGCCGCGGTAGGCGTCGGCCGAGGCGACGTTGACGATGCGCCCGTACTGGCGCTCGACCATCAGGCCCATCAGCATCCGCGACACCAGGAAGGTGCCGGTGACGTTGGTCCGGAAGGTCCAGTCCCAATCCGTCATGGTGATTTCGTGGGCCCGGCCATAACGCCAGCCGCCGGCATTGTTGATGATGAAATCGAGCCGCCCCTGCTGCTCGCTTACGATGCGTGACCGGAACTCGCTCAGCTCTTCCTCGTTCGCAACGTCGATGGGGGCGGCGTGCGCCTTGCCGTCACGAGAACGGAGTTTGTCCGCCAGTATCTCGACGCCGCGCCGGTCGAGGTCGACGAGATAGATGACCGCGCCGCGCTCGGTCAGCAGGCAGGACAAGGTGCGGCCAAGGCCTCCCGCGGCGCCGGTGACCACGCCGACGCAGCCTGCGAATTCCTGTGATGTCGGCAACGGAGAGGCTTCGGGCTGGGCGCTCATGGTGTCGACCATCGGTTCTGTCCTCGATGAACCGAAGATCATACATTTGGATTATTATGTCAATAGATAAATCATTTGTTGCATCTTGCGAACGGCGCTGCTATCTGCAACGGCATCAGATGATGCCGGCCTGTGGGGGTCTGGACCCGTATCGGCCCCTTGCTTCAGCGAGCCTCCATGAGCGCGACCCTCAACAGATCCAGCGTTTTTCACCGGTTCCCGAAAGTGGACATGCCTCGCGCCGTCGCGGGCGAAGGGCCCTACATCATCGATGATCGGGGCAACCGATATCTCGACGCATCCGGCGGCGCCGCGGTGAGCTGTCTCGGTCATAGCCACCAGCCGACCATCAAGGCGGTGCAGGAAGCCGTCGCGCAACTCGCCTTCGCGCATACGAGCTTCTTCACCAGCGAGGCGGCGGAAAAATTGGCGGCCTTCCTGGCGCAGGCCGCTCCCGGTGATCTCGACCACGTCTATTATCTGTCCGGCGGCTCGGAGGCGGTCGAGGCCGCGCTGAAGCTAGCGCGCCAGTACTATGTCGAAAAGGGCGAGCCCGCGCGGTCTCGCATCATCTCGCGCCGGCAGAGCTATCATGGCAATACCTTGGGTGCGCTGGCGGCCGGCGGCAATCTCTGGCGGCGCAAGATGTTCGAGCCGATTCTCGTCGATGTCACCCGTATCGCGCCCTGCTACGAGTACCGCGAGCGCCAGGAGGGCGAGACCGAAGAGGAATACGGCCTTCGCGCCGCCGGCGAACTCGAGACTGCGATCCTCGCGGCGGGCCCGCAAAACGTGATGTGTTTCCTGGCGGAGACGGTCGGGGGCGCGACGCTCGGCGCGGTACCGCCGGTGAAGGGCTACCTGCGGGAGATCCGCCGGATCTGCGACAAGTACGGCGTGCTGCTGATCCTCGACGAGGTGATGTGCGGCATGGGGCGGACGGGTTCGCTCTTCGCCTATGAGCAGGAGGGCGTCTGTCCGGATCTGGTCTGCATCGCGAAAGGGCTTGGCGCCGGCTATCAGCCGATCGGGGCGGTGATCGCGTCCGCGCGGGTCTTCGACACGATCGTCGAGGGCACCGGCTTCTTCCAGCACGGCCATACCTATACCGGACATCCCACTGCCTGCGCCGCCGCGCTGGCGGTCCAGACCGCGATCAGGGACGAGGATTTGCTCGCCCGGGTCGCCGAGCGCGGCAGGCAGCTCAAGAAGCGGCTCGAGGATCGCTTCGGCGCGCGCGACTATGTCGGCGACATCCGCGGGCGAGGCCTCTTCCTGGCTGTTGAGTTCGTCGCCGACCGTGCGAGCAAGGCGCCGTTCGCGGAACCCGGCTTTGCTGCGCAGCTCAAGAAGACGGCCCTGGAGAAGGGACTCGTCTGTTACCCGATGGGCGGTCTCGTGGATGGCATGCTCGGCGACCACGTCATGCTGGCGCCGCCCTACATCGTCGAGGAAAGCCATCTCGACGAGATCGTCGAAAAGCTCGACAGCGCCGTCGAGGACGTCCTGCGCTCGCGCCGGTGAATGACGGAAGGAGCAATAGCGATGGCTGAAATCGTCAAGGTCAAATCCGGTAATCTCACGGAAGAGACTTCAAGTTACTCCAGGCTCGTCGTCGCCGGCGACACGATCTACGTCTCGAACACGGCGGGACGGAACTACGTCACGCGCGAGTTGCCCGAAGACGTTGCCGGTCAGGCCAGGCAGGCGCTCAAGAACATCGAGGGAGCCTTGGCCTCGGTCGGAGCGAGCCTGCGCGACGTGGTGCGCATCCGGATCTTCGTACCTGACCGAAAGGACAAGGAGATCGTCAACAGGATCATCGGCGAGACCTTCAAGGGGATCGATCCGGCCAACACCACGCTCTGCACGCCGCTCGGCAAACCGGAACTCAAGGTCGAATTCGAGGTCACCGCCTATCGCCGCGGGAACCCTGACGAAGCGGAACATCGCTTCGCGATCACGTTGGGATGATCAGGCAGGCCGTCGAGACAAGGTCGGCGCATCGCACGGCATGCCGGCGCCTGCATCAATCTTCATCCGCTCGATGCGGGCTCGGCCGGAGCCCGCGTGAAAGGGCCGGATTGCGGCGCAACGGAGCGAGATCGGCGCCAAACAGTTCACAAGGGGAGACTCCCGTGAGGATGACGACGGAAGAAGCGTTTGTGAAGGTTTTGCAGATGCATGGGATCGCGCATGCGTTTGGGATCATCGGCTCGGCGTTCATGCCGATTTCGGACCTGTTTCCCAAGGCCGGGATTACGTTCTGGGACGTGGCTCACGAGACCAATGGCGGGCTGATCTGCGACGGCTACACCCGCGCGACCGGCAGGATCGCGATGGCGATCGCCCAGAACGGTCCGGGCGTCACAGGTTTCGTGACGGCGGTGAAGACCGCCTACTGGAACCATACGCCGATGCTGGTCGTGACGCCGCAGGCGGCGAACAAGACGATTGGTCAGGGCGGCTTCCAGGAAGTCGAGCAGATGGCGCTGTTTCGCGACATGGTCTGCTACCAGGAGGAGGTGCGCGACCCCAGCCGCATGGCCGAGGTGCTGAACCGCGTCATCGCCAAGGCGAAGCGTCTTTCCGCGCCGGCGCAGATCAACGTGCCGCGCGATTTCTGGACCCATGTGGTCGATATCGAGCTGCCGGCGATCATCGAGTTCGAGCGTCCCTCCGGCGGCGCGAAGGCGATTGCCGAGGCAGCCCGGCTTTTGTCCGAGGCGAGGTTCCCGGTGATCCTGTCCGGCGCCGGCGTGGTGATCGGCAACGCGATCCCGGACTGCGCTGCGTTGGCCGAGCGCCTCGATGCGCCGGTCTGCTCGAACTACCAGCATAATGACAGCTTTCCCGGCAGCCATCGGCTGGCCTGCGGCCCGCTCGGCTACAACGGCTCAAAGGCGGCGATGGAGCTGATCGCCAAGGCCGATGTCGTGCTTGCGCTCGGCACACGCCTCAATCCGTTCTCGACGCTGCCGGGTTACGGCGTCGACTATTGGCCGAAGGCCGCCAGGATCGTCCAGGTCGACATCAATCCCGACCGGATCGGGCTGACAAAGCCCGTCAGCGTCGGCATTTGCGGCGATGCGGGCCAGGTCGCGCGCCAGATCCTCGCGCAGCTCGCGCCGTCCGCGGGCGATCAGGGGCGCGAGCAGCGCAAGGCGCTGATCCACACGACGAAATCGGCATGGCTCCAGCTGCTGTCGAGCATGGACCATGAGGACGACGATGCCGGCACCAGCTGGAACGCGCGCGCCCGCCAGCGCGATCCCGAGCGGATGTCGCCGCGCCAGGCCTGGCGCGCCATTCAGGCGGCCCTGCCCAAGGACGCGATCATCTCCTCGGATATCGGCAACAACTGCGCGATCGGCAACGCCTACCCCGCCTTCGAAAAGGGGCGCAAATACCTGGCCCCCGGCCTCTTCGGCCCATGCGGTTACGGCTTCCCCTCGATCATCGGCGCCAAGATCGGCTGCCCGGACGTGCCGGTCGTCGGCTTTGCCGGCGATGGCGCCTTCGGCATCTCGATGAGCGAGATGTCCTCGATCGGCCGTAGCGAGTGGCCGGCCGTCACCATGGTGATCTTCCGCAACTACCAATGGGGCGCCGAGAAGCGCAACTCGACGCTCTGGTACGACGACAACTTCGTCGGCACCGAGCTCGATCCACATCTCAGCTATGCGCGCGTCGCCGAAGGGTGCGGCCTCAAGGGCGTGACGGTCAGGACGCAGGATCAGCTGACCGAAGCGCTCCTGCAGGCCTGCGCCGCGCAGAAGGACGGCATCACCACCTTCATCGAGGTCATCCTCAACCAGGAGCTCGGCGAGCCCTTCCGGCGCGACGCGATGAAGAAGCCGGTCATGGTCGCCGGCATCGACCCCGGCGACATGCGACCCCCAACCGTCGCCTGAGCCCTCACGATCGGCATCGGCCCGGCCCGGCGCCAGGCCCCCTCACGCTGGAAGGTCGACCATGCAGATCTTTGCGACCGGGCTCGCCCTTCCCGGGCCGAATGTCCCTGTAGCCTTCCGGTGAAGCCGCTTGATCGCCTCGTCGCGGCAGCTCGCGCCAATCCGCGTCGCATCACGCTGTCGGACGGCGCCGATCCACGCGTGATCTCCGGTGCGCTACGTGCCATGCGCGACGGCCTGGCCGAGATCATCCTGGTTGGCGACGAGGAAAAAATCTCGGCGGCCCTCGCGAGGCAGAGCACCGCTGTCGAGCGCCCGATGATCCAGGATCCCGCCCGATCGAACCTCGCCGCCGCTTATGCCGAAACCTATGCCGCGCTGCGTCGTGGGAAAGGAATTTCGCTCGAGCAGGCCTCGGCGGCCATGCAGAACCCGCTCGCCTTCGCCGCCATGATGGTGCGCCGGAACGACGCCGACGGAACGGTCGGGGGCGCAGCCCATACGACTGCCGAGACGGTGCGGGCGGCGCTACAGATCATCGGCCGGGCGCCCGGACAAGCGCTTGTCTCGAGCTTCTTTCTGATGCTGCTATGCCAGCCGCATCACCCCCAGAAAGGCGCCTTCGTCTTCGCCGATTGCGGGCTGGTCATCGAGCCAGACGCCACCGAACTCGCCAGCATCGCCATCGCTTCGGCATATTCCTACGAACACCTGACTGGCGAAATCCCCAAGGTCGCGATGCTGTCCTTCTCGACCGCGGGCAGCGCGACGCATCAGCGCGTCTCTAAGGTCGCCGACGCCACACGTCTGGCGAGGCTGGCCGCGCCGCAGATCGCGGTCGAAGGCGAGCTCCAGTTCGACGCCGCCTTTGTCGAGAGCATCGGCAGAGCCAAGGCGCCGCATTCGGCTCTCGGTGGGCCAGCCAACGTCTTCGTCTTCCCAAGCCTGGAAGCAGCGAACATCGGCTACAAGATCGCCCAGCGTATCGGCGGCGCCACCGCGATAGGCCCGATCCTTCAGGGCCTTGTCAAGCCGGCAAACGACCTCTCCCGCGGATGCAGCGCCGATGACGTCTATCACATGATTGCTCTTACCGTCGTTCAGGCAAAGAAAAATAGAAATACGTAAAGGAGCGCGGCTTCGTATCTGAGCTGTACTGCAGGTTATATATACAGCTTAAATCATGAATTCTATGAATTCGACTCTGTCGGAGCGGCTTGGCGCGGGCCGCTGAGCCAGGCGATCGAGCGGTTTCACATGCTGGCGCAGGCCGTCAAGGACGGCCACGCCAGCGTGCAGGAAGTTCGCAGATCTGTACCGAAATGGCGCGCCCGACACGATTCGAACGTGTGACCTTTGCCTTCGGAGGGCAACGCTCTATCCAGCTGAGCTACGGGCGCATTTCGTGATGGGTGGATAGCCGATCGGGGGTCGATCTGCAACAGCGGCTTGCGAGCGGCGCTTCGCCACCTTCGCGGACACCCGGTCGCGGCGCGGGCATGACCTTTCCTCCGCGCCTTTCGCGGCGGGATCGCCCTGCGTGCTGCTTTCGCGAAACCCTGCGCCGTTAACGTCCCCTTGGTCCATGCCGGGTGATTCTGAGGGTCCGATTCGTTCGAGCGTTCAGTGCCATGGGTCAAGTTCTGCAGTTCCGCCTTCCTGTCGTCGACATGGAGGACGCGCTTCCCGAGATCGATCTCGTCACGGCGGTCGAGGTCGCGCTGCGCGATCTCGCCGACATCGCGCCCTTCGTCACCCTGGCCTCGGCGCGCACCCAGCTCGCGGCCTGCCGCGAGGTGCTGCAGGCCGGGCTGGACGCCGCGCTCGGGCCGGCCTGACGCCGCCGGACCGCTTTCGGAACCGCGCAAACAATCTGGCGTTTCCCGCGGGATGACCTGCGAAGGGAGAAGCGCCATGCCGCGCGGCGACAAATCCGCCTATACCGACAAGCAGAAGCGCAAGGCCGGACATATCACCGAGGGCTATGTCGACCAGGGCCGCCCGCGGGACGAGGCCGAGGCGATCGCCTGGGCGACCGTCAACAAGGAGAGCGGCGGCGGCAACCTGTCAGGCTCCGGCCGCGGCAAGCCCGACACCAAGATCTCGGCGAAACGCGGCGGCGCGATCGGCGGCGAGAAGGGTGGCGAGGCCTCGGCCAAACGCCCGGCGGCGGCACGGTCCGCCTCGGCCAGGAAGGCGGCCGCGACCCGCGAGAAGGCGTCGTAGCCTCCGTGCTCGGCGCGGCACGGCCTCCCGCCATGGTCGGGCTCGTCCCGGCCATCCACGTCCTTGCTGGGCGAGTGCGGTGTTCAGGAGGCGGATGCCCGGCACAAGGCCGAGATGACGAGCTGGACCGAGCGGACGCCCTCACCCGCCGATGTTGAACGCCGCCAGCGCCGCCATGTTGACGATGTCGGAATCCTTCGAGCCGAGCGGCACGATCTGGACCGGCTTGTCGAGGCCGACGATCAGGGGACCGATCACCGTCGAGCCGCCGAGTTCCTGCAGCATCTTGGTCGAGATCGAGGCCGAGTGGAAAGCCGGCATCACCAGCACGTTCGCCGGCCCGGTCAGGCGGCAGAACGGATACTGGCTCATCAGGTCGCGGTTGAGCGCCACGTCGGCCGCCATCTCGCCGTCATACTCGAAATCGACGCGCTGGCCGTCGAGGAGCTTGACCGCCTCGCGGACCTTCTCCGAACGCTCGCCGGCCGGATGGCCGAAGGTCGAGAAGGCGAGCATCGCGACCTTGGGCTCGTAGCCCAGCCGCCGCGCGACACCGGCGGCCTCGATCGCGATCTCGGACAATTGCCGCGCCGTCGGCATCTCGGTGATCGCCGTGTCGGCGACGAGCACGGTGCGCTCGCGCGAGAGCACGATCGAGACGCCGATCAGCCTGTGGCCCGGCCGGTCGTCGATGACGCGGCGGACCTCCTCCAGCGCGATCGAGTAGTTGCGGGTGACGCCCGTGACCATGGCGTCGGCGTCGCCCAGCGCCACCATGGCGGCGGCGAAGTGGTTGCGGTCCTGGTTGATCAGGCGCTGGCAGTCGCGGAAGAGGTAGCCGTGGCGCTGCAGCCGCTCGTAGAGATATTGCGCATAGGCCGTGTTGCGGTGCGACAGGCGGGCGTTGGCGATGGTGATGCCCTTGGCGGCGAGATCGACGCCGAGTTCTTCCGCCGTCTCGTTGATGCGATCCTCGCGACCGACCAGGATGGCGTGGCCGAGCCCCTGTCCGACGAAGGACATCGCGGCGCGGATGACCTGCTCCTCCTCGCCCTCGGCGAAGACGACGCGCTTGGGGTAGCGCCTGACCCGTTCGAAGATGCGGTTCAGCGTGCCGGCGACCGGATCGCGCCTGGCCGAGAGCTGCGCCTTGTAGGCGTTCATGTCGACGATCGGCTTGCCGGCGACGCCGGTCTCCATCGCCGCCCTGGCCACGGCGGAGGGCACGACATGGATCAGGCGCGGGTCGAACGGCACCGGGATGATATAGTCCTTGCCGTAGCGCGGGCGCGCGCCCTGATAGGCGGCCGCGACCTCGTCTGGCACGTCCTCGCGCGCCAGCGAGGCCAGCGCCTCCGCGGCCGCGATCTTCATCTCCATGTTGATCGTGGTGGCGCGGCAGTCGAGCGCGCCGCGGAAGATGAAGGGGAAACCCAGCACGTTGTTGACCTGGTTCGGGTAGTCCGAGCGCCCGGTCGCCATGATCGCGTCGTCGCGGACGGCGGCGACCTCCTCCGGGGTGATCTCGGGATCGGGGTTCGCCATCGCGAAGATGATCGGGTTCTTCGCCATCGAGGCGACCATCTCCTTGGTCACCGCGCCCTTCTGCGACAGGCCGAAAAAGGCGTCCGCGCCTTCCATCGCGTCGCCGAGCGTGCGCCGGTCGGTGATCGCGGCATGGGCCGACTTCCACTGGTTCATGCCCTCGGCGCGGCCCTGGTAGATCACGCCCTTGGTGTCGCAGAGGATGACGTTGTCGGGCTTGAAGCCCATCGCCTTGAGCAGTTCGGTGCAGGCGATCGAGGCCGCGCCCGCGCCGTTGATGACGAGGCGGGTCGTCTTGACGTCGCGGTCGGTGAGGTCGAGCGCGTTGATCAGGCCGGCGGCGGCGATGATCGCGGTGCCGTGCTGGTCGTCGTGGAAGACGGGGATGTCCATCAGCTCGCGCAGGCGCTGCTCGATGATGAAGCATTCCGGCGCCTTGATGTCCTCCAGGTTGATGCCGCCGAAGGAGGGGCCGAGATAGCGCACCGCGTTGATGAAGGTGTCGGCGTCCTCGGTGTCGACCTCGAGATCGATCGAATCGACGTCGGCGAAGCGTTTGAACAGGACGGATTTACCTTCCATCACCGGCTTGGAGGCGAGCGCGCCGAGATTGCCGAGGCCGAGGATCGCGGTGCCGTTGGTGATCACCGCGACGAGGTTGGAGCGCGTCGTGTAGTCGTAGGCCTTGCTCGGATCCTCTGCGATCGCCAGCACCGGCACCGCGACGCCGGGCGAATAGGCCAGCGACAGGTCGCGCTGCGTCGCCATCGGCTTGGTCGGGACGATCTCCAGCTTGCCCGGCCGTCCCTGCGAGTGGAACAGCAGCGCCTCCTGATCGGTGAAGGTCGGGCGGGAGCGTTTGATCGGCGGCTGGTCGGACATGCGCTGGTTCTTTTTGAGAGCGTTTCCTGAGGGAGGCGGACCATAGGCAAGCGTCCGCCCGCCCACAAGGCGCTGGCGCCGCCAAGCGCTCATGCCGGATCGGCGAAAATCGCGTCGACTGTTGCTGGGGCCTCAGAGCCGGCCGCGCACGCTTTTCACGAAGTCGCCGACATAGCGGTCGAGCGCCTGCGTCCGTTCGGCGACGTTGCGCGCCGCCTCGACGACGCGCCCGGCGGCGTCGCCGGTGACGCGCGCCTCGCTGCCGACGGAGCCGATGCTGTCCGTGACGGAGCTGGTGCTGCCGGCGACGGCCTGCGCATCGGCGGCGATGCCGGATGCGATGTCGGCCTGCCGGTTGACCACGTCGGCGAGGATGCCCGAGGAATCCTCCATCGTCGTCATCGTGCCCTCGATATGGGCGATGGCCTCGGACGCGGTCGCGGCGGCCCCGCGGATGTCCTGCAGCGTCTCGGCGATGTCGCGTGTCGCCTTCTGCGTCTGCTCGGCCAGGTTCTTGACCTCGCCGGCGACGACGGCGAAGCCGCGCCCGGCCACGCCTGCGCGGGCGGCCTCGATCGTGGCGTTGAGCGCCAGCAGATTGGTCCGCGACGCGATCTCCTCGATGAAGCCGAGGATGGCGCTGACCTTGTCGGCCGCGCCGGTCAGCGCCGCCATGTCCTGATGCGTCGTGCGGACATAGCTCGCGGCCTCGCGCGCCATTGCGTCCGCATGCGAGAACTGCCGCGTCAGCTCGCGGATCGAGGCCTCGATCTCCTCGGCCGCCACCGCGACGCTGCCGACGCGGTGCGAGGCTGTTTCGGCCTGCCGCGTGGCCTCGACGGCGCGCATCGTCGTCTTCTCGGCGCTGCCGGCCATGGCCCCGGCGGCCTCGTGCATGTCGCGGACCGACTGGCCGACCTCCTGCAGGGCTTTTCCGACCGTGACCTCGAGCTGGTTGGCGAGGTCTTCCAGCGCGGTCTTGCGGCCTCCTTCCAGTTCTCGCCGGCGGTCGTCGAGCGTGCGCTCGGCGGTGACGTCGGTTATGATTCCGTCCCAGGAGATCGAGCCGTCGGCGAGCCGTCGCGGCGCGGAGTCGCTGCGCAGCCAGAGGATCGAGCCGTCGTCGCGCCGGTGCCGCGCCTCGAAGCGCGAGCGCCGCAGCACGGGGTTGCGCGCGAGCTCGGCGTTGATCTGGCGGAGCTTTTCGCGATCCTCGGGCACCATCCAGCGCAGCCAGCTCTCGGGATCGCGCTCGACTTCCTCGCGCGTGACATCGAGCATCTTCTCGATGCCGTTGCTGGCGAAACGGTACGAAATGGACCCGTCGGCCGCGATGATCTTCTGGTAGAGCACGCCGGGCGTGTTAGCGGTGAACGCCTCGAGACGGCGCAGCGTATCGACGCGCTCGGCATCGGCGCAGAGGATGAGGCCGGCCATCGCGGTCCCGAGCATGTTGACGGACATCATCGGCAGCAGCGCCTGGCGGATGACCGTCTCGACGACCGCCCAGCTCGGCAGGAAGATCATCGACGCCACCACGCTCAGGCTGGCGAGCAGGCCGAGCACCGGCACGTCCCGCACCGTGATCTGGCGCTTCTGGCGCCGGAGCAGCAGCATATAGGCAAGGCCGGCGGCAGCGCTGAAGCCGATTCCGGCCAGCCCGGCGGGCACTCCCGCTCCGCCGACGACGCTCCGCATCGCCAGCAGCGGCGCCGTCGCCAGCACCATGCCGAGGACACCTCCGAAGGGGGCCGACAGCACGGCGACGATATTTCGCGAATCGATCAGCACGCCTGGCGTCAGCATGAACGGGTCTTCCATGCTGCCGAGGCCCGCGATCGCGAAGACGACGCCGACGATGGTCTGCCGCAGCCAGATGCGCCGCCCCAGCTTGGGCAGCAGCAAGGTCAGGAGCAGCGCCGCCATCAGCACGAACGCCAGGCTCTCGACAAGTTTCAGCAGCAGAATCATTCCGGACAGCCCGATCGCCAAGACTCTGGCAACCATGGTTTCAATTGTTGAAGGTCGTCCTAACGGATGGCTTTGGCCGCGCATTTTGCTAGCGTCCCGTCGCCATGCGTCCAATCCCTGAGCCCGAATCCGCGCTGCCGCCAACCGTCGCGGAGGCGCAACGCGTCACGCCGATGATGGCGCAGTACATCGAGATCAAGGCCGCCAATCCCGAAAGCCTGCTGTTCTACCGTATGGGCGATTTCTACGAGCTGTTCTTCGGCGACGCCGAAATCGCCTCGCGCACGCTCGGCATCGTCCTGACCAGGCGCGGCAAGCATATGGGCGAGGACATCGCCATGTGCGGCGTGCCGGTCGAGCGCGCCGACGATTATCTCCAGCGCCTGATCGCGGCCGGCCATCGCGTCGCCGTCTGCGAGCAGACCGAGGATCCGGCCGAGGCCAGGAAGCGCGGTGCGAAATCGGTCGTGAAGCGCGACGTCGTGCGCCTCGTCACGCCCGGCACCATCACGGAGGAGCGCCTGCTCGAGCCCGGCCGGGCGAGCCTGCTCGTCGCCGTCGCGCGCCGCCGGCCGAGCGATTCGACCGCGCTCTACGGCCTGGCCGCGATCGACATCTCGACCGGCCGCTTCAGCGTGCTGGAGACGCCGCGGGACCGGCTGGCGGTCGAGTTCGCAAGGCTGGAGCCGCGCGAGATCGTCTGCCCCGACGCGATCCACGAGGACCCCGAGCTCAAGGCGTTCTGGCGCGAGATCGCCATTCCGGTGACGCCGCTGGCGCGCGAGGGGCTGGACGCGGCTTCCGCCGAGCGCCGCCTGCGCGAATTCTTCGGCGTCGCGACGCTCGACGCCTTCGGGGCGTTCACCCGCGCCGAGATCGCGGCGGCCGGCGCGGCGCTCGCCTATGTCGAGCGCACCCAGTTCGGCGCCCGCCCGCCGCTTTCGCCGCCGGTGCGCGACGGCGGCGGCTCGGCCATGCTGATCGACGCCGCGACGCGGGCCAATCTCGAACTGACGCGCACGCTTTCGGGCGAGCGAGCAGGCAGTCTGCTCGCCACGATCGACCGTACGGTCACGCCGGGCGGCGCGCGCCTGCTCGCCGAGCGGCTGGCCGGCCCATTGACCGAGATCGCCGCGATCGGCCGCCGCCATGACGCATTGGAGGCGCTCGCCGAGGACTCTGTCCTGCGCGAGGACTTGCGCCGCGCTCTGGCGAAGGTGCCCGACATCGCCCGCGCGCTCTCGCGGCTGGGTCTCGATCGCGGCGGCCCGCGCGATCTCGCGGCGCTCGGCGCGGGACTGACGGCGGCCCGCGAGATCGCCGACAGGCTCGGACGCCATGCCGGCTTGCCGGCCGCGCTCGACGAGGCGGCGCGGGCGCTTGCGGCAAGCGACCCGAGCCTGCCCGCCCGCCTGACCGACGCCCTGGCGGACGAGCTTCCGCTGAACCGCCGCGACGGCCGCTTCGTTCGCGAAGGGCACGATCCGGCGCTCGACGAACTGCGGCTGCTGCAGGTCGATTCCCGCAAGGTGATCGCGCAGCTTCAGGCCCGTTACGTGGCCGAAACCGGCTGCCGGACGCTGCGCATCAAGCACAACTCCATGCTCGGCTACTTCATCGAGGCGCCGCAAGTCGCCGGCGAGGACTTCCTGAAGGAGCCCTGGCGGGCGGTCTTCGTCCATCGCCAGACCATGTCCGACGCGATGCGCTTTTCCTCGGTCGAGCTCGGCGAACTCGAGGCGAAGATCGCCTCGGCCTCGGACCGGGCGCTGCGGCTCGAGCTCGGCATCTTCGCGGCGCTGAGCGAGGCGGTGCGGGGACAGGCCGAGGCGATCAAGCTGGTCGCGCAGGCGCTGGCCGAGATCGACGCGACGGCGGCGCTGGCCGAGCTTGCCGCGCGCGAGGACTGGCGTCGCCCGCGGATCGACGATGGCGCGGCCTTCGCGATCACGGGCGGCCGCCACCCCGTCGTCGAGGCGGCGCTGAAGCGCGACGGCAAGCCTTTCGTCGCCAACGAGACCGAGCTCTCGCCGCCAGGCGGAGACGGCGGCGGGCGGATCTGCCTGATCACCGGCCCCAACATGGCCGGCAAATCGACCTTCCTGCGCCAGAACGCGCTGATCGCGGTGCTGGCGCAGATGGGCTCCTTCGTGCCGGCTTCGAGCGCCCATATCGGCATCGTCGACCGGCTGTTCTCGCGCGTCGGCGCGGCCGACGATCTCGCGCGCGGGCGCTCGACCTTCATGGTCGAGATGGTCGAGACCGCCGCGATCCTGAACCAGGCCGGGCCGCGCGCGCTCGTCATCCTCGACGAGATCGGGCGCGGCACCGCGACCTTCGACGGTCTCTCGATCGCCTGGGCGGCGATCGAGCATCTCCACGAGATCAACCGCTGCCGGGGTCTGTTCGCGACGCATTATCACGAGTTGACCGCGCTCGGGGATCGGCTCGCGCGCGTCGCCAACGCGACCGTGCGCGTCACCGAATGGAATGGCGAGGTCGTCTTCCTGCACGAGGTCGTGTCCGGCGCGGCCGACCGCTCCTACGGCATCCAGGTCGCCAAGCTCGCGGGCCTGCCCCCGGCCGTGGTCGAACGGGCCCGCGCCATCCTGAGCGAGCTGGAGAAGACCGAGCGCGAGAAGCCCGTCGCCTCGCTGGTCGACGACCTGCCGCTCTTCGCCGCTCCGGTCAGGCGGGCCGCCGCGCCCGTACCGGCTGCGCCGGCCGAAGACCCGTTGCGGGTCGCGCTCGGTGCGCTCGATCTCGACGAGATGACGCCGCGCGCGGCGCTGGAGGCGCTCTATCGCCTCAAGGGTCTGGAGTAAGCCTCAGCCGAAAACGCCGTAGGCCACGAGCGCCGCGATCACCCAGAGCGCCCAGTTGCCCCAGCGGTTGCGCCGCGCCTCGGCTCGGCCGATCGCGGCGATCGAGCGCTCGTCCAGCGCGAAACCGTGCCGGGAGTTCTCTTCCAGTTGGGCGAGAACGCGCTCGGCGCGTCCCACGGTCTCCGGCAGCGACGCCAGGCTGAAACCGAGCGCGCTCAGCCCCCGCCCCGCATCCTCCAGCTTGCCGAGCGGGCCGAGATTGCGGCTGATCCAGTCGCGCACCACGGGCTCGGCCGTCGTCCACATGTCGAGATGCGGGTCGAGCGTGCGCGCCACGCCCTCGACCACGACCATGGTCTTCTGGAGCATGACGAGTTCGGTCCGCGTCGCCATGTCGAACAGGCCGGTGATCTCGAACAGCAGCGTCAGCACCTTGGCCATCGAGATCTGGTCGGCGCTCTTGTCGTGGATCGGCTCGCCGACGGCGCGGATCGCCTGGGCGAAATCGGCGACGGCATGGTGGGCCGGCACGTAGCCGGCCTCGAAATGCACCTCGGCCACGCGGGTATAGTCGCGGGTGATGAAGCCAAGCAGGATCTCGGCGAGGAAGCGCCGTTCCTTCGGACCGAGCCGACCCATGATGCCGCCATCGACCGCGACGAGACGCCCCTGCGCATCGACGAACAGGTTTCCCGGATGCATGTCGGCATGGAAGAAGCCGTCGCGGATCGCGTGCTTCAGGAAGGACTGGATCACGATCTTGCCGAGCGCCGGCAGATCGTGACCGGCCGCGCGCAACGCTTCGGTATCCGACAGCCTGACGCCGTCGATCCACTCGTCGACCAGCATCTCGCGCGCGGTCAGCTGCCAGTCGGGCTCCGGCACGCGGAAATCGGGATCGCCTTTCGTGTTCTCGGCGAATTCGGAGAGGGCGGCGGCCTCCAGCCGCAGATCCATCTCCATGGTGACCGAGCGCGCCAGCGTCTCGACGACGCCGGAGAAGCGCAGGCGGCGGGCCTCGGCCGAGCGGCTTTCGGCCATCTCCGCGCCGAACCGCATGGCGGCGAGATCGCGATGGAAGCGGTCGCGGATGCCGGGCCTGAGCACCTTGACCGCGACCTCGGAGCCGTCATGCAGGCGGGCGCGATGCACCTGCGCGATCGAGGCGGCGGCGACGGGCGGCCCGAACTCGGCGAAGATCGCCTCGACCGGCCGGCCATGGGCGGTCTCGATCGCGGCCCGCGCTTGGTCCATCGGGAACGGCTCCATCCGGTCCTGCAGGGCCGAGAGGTCGGACGCGATCTTCATGCCGACCACGTCCGGCCGCGTCGCCAGGAACTGGCCGAACTTGACGTATGACGGCCCGAGCCGGGTCAGCGCCGCCGCGAGCCGCGTCGCCGAGGAGCCCGCGCCCTTGCGCTCGATCAGCCGCCCGAGCCGGATCGCGCCCCGCGCCAGCGGCGGCAGCACGGCCGGATCGACCAGCGCCAGAGCCCCCTCGCGCGCCAGCACGAAGCCGACGCGCGCCGAGCGGGCGAGGTGGAAGAGCGAGGAGATCATGCGGATCGAGCCGCCTCGTCCTCACCCGTCATGCTCGGCCCTGTGCCGAGCATCCACGTCTTACGGGATGGGTGAAGGGAAGACGTGGATGGTCGGGACAAGCCCGACCATGACGGAGACGTAAGCTGCGGCAGGGCGTGCTTCACAGCTTCCAGCCGGAATGCAGCGCCACGACCCCGCCGGTCATCGGCGTGAAACTGGCCCGCCGGAAGCCGGCATCCTCGATCATGCCGGCAAAGACCCGCGGCTTCGGGAATTTCCGGATCGATTCGACGAGATACCGGTAGGGTTCGGCCTCGCCCGTCACCATGCGTCCCAGCGGCGGGATGACGTTGAAGGAATAGGCCTCGTAGACCTTGTCGAGAAGCGGCACGTCGACATGGCTGAATTCGAGGCACAGGAAGCGCCCGCCGCGCCTGAGCACGCGATAGGCCTGCGCCAGCGCCGCGTCGATGCGCGGCACGTTGCGGATGCCGAAGGCGATCGTATAGGCGTCGAACTGGTTGTCGGGCAGGCCGGCGAGCTCCTCGGCATTGCCTTGAACGAAGCGGATGCGTCCGTCGTCCGGAAAGCGCTTCCCGGCGCGCGCGCGACCGACGGCCAGCATCTCGGCATTGATGTCGAGCACGGTGACGTCGGTCCGCGCGCCGCCTGCCTCCAGGACGGCGAAGGCCACGTCGCCCGTGCCGCCCGCGACATCGAGATGGCGAAAGGGCCGGTCCCTCGCGGGCCTGAGCGCGGTGATCAGCGCGCTCTTCCAGGCACGATGCAGGCCCGCCGACATCAGGTCGTTCATCAGGTCGTAGCGGCCCGCGACCTTGTGGAAGACGTCGTCGACCTTGGCCTGCTTCTCGGCCAGCGGCACGGTTTCATAGCCGAAATGGGTGGTGTCCCGGTTGTCGATATTTTGGGCTGCTGTCACGTGTGGGCCGCTCTTGTGCTTTGCTCAAGCGATGCATAGCCAAACGCGCGGGCCTTGTCGCGGCCCGTCTCGACGCATGCTGAAGAGTGAAGCGCGATGCCCGAACTTCCCGAGGTCGAGACCGTCCGCCGCGGCCTGGAGCCCGCCATGCTCGGCCAGGTCTTCGCGCGCGTCGAGCAGAACCGGCCCGACCTGCGCTTTCCGCTGCCCGATCGCTTTGGCGCGCGGCTGACCGGCCGGCGCGTCGAGGCGCTGTCGCGGCGGGCGAAATACCTGATCGCCGATCTCGACGACGGGCAGGCGCTGGTCATGCATCTCGGCATGAGCGGGCGCTTCGTGGTCGAGGCGTCCGGCGCCCCGCCGGTCGAGCCCGGCGCCTATTACAACGAGATCGGCCGGCATCTGCGGCACGATCATGTCGTCTTCCATCTCGGGTCGGGCGCGCGCGTCACCTATAACGACGCCCGCCGCTTCGGCTTCATGGACCTCGTGCCGCGCGCCGATCTCGCGACCTCGAAGCATTTCGCCGGCATGGGCGTCGAGCCGCTCGGCAACGAGCTCTCGGGCGAGACGCTGGCGACGCTGTTCGCCGGCAAGTTCGCGCCGCTCAAAGCCGCTTTGCTCGACCAGCGCCTCGTCGCGGGGCTGGGCAACATCTATGTCTGCGAGGCGCTGTTCCGCGCCGGCCTGCATCCGGAAGCCGAGGCCGGCTCGATCGCGACACCGACCGGCCGGCCGCGCCCGGCCGCGCATGCCCTGGCCAGGATCATCCGCGAGGTGCTGGAGGAGGCGCTCGTCTCCGGCGGATCGACGCTGCGCGATTTCGCCCATGCCGACGGTTCGCTGGGCTATTTCCAGCATCGCTTCAGGGTCTATGACCGCGAGGGCGAGCCCTGCACCGCGCCCGGCTGCGTCACGACCGTCAGCCGGCTGGTGCAGTCCGGCCGCTCGACCTTCCTCTGCGAGACCTGCCAGCCGAGACGCTGACCCCATATGGCGTTGCGCCCGCGCGCATGGACCGCCCCATCGCGCCCCGCTAATGCTGCCTCGACAAGAGCATCCGGGAGGCCGCCATGGCTTATGAGACCATCCTCGTCGAGACGAAGGGCAAGGTCGGCGTCGTCACGCTGAACCGTCCGCAGGCGCTGAACGCGCTCAACGGCCAGCTCATCGGAGAGGTCAACGCGGCGATCGACGCTTTCGAGAAGGACGCCGCCATCGGCTGCATGGTCGTCACCGGCTCGGAGAAGGCTTTCGCCGCCGGCGCCGACATCAAGGACATGCAGGCGCGCACCTTCCCCGAGACCTATCTCGACGACAAATTCGCCGACTGGGACCGCATCGGCCAGCGCCGCAAGCCGATCATCGCGGCGGTCGCCGGCTTCGCGCTCGGCGGCGGCTGCGAACTCGCCATGATGTGCGACTTCATCATCGCCGCCGACAACGCGAAATTCGGCCAGCCCGAGATCAGTCTCGGCGTCATCCCCGGCGCCGGCGGCACGCAGCGCCTGACCAAGGCGATCGGCAAGGCCAAGGCGATGGACCTATGCCTCACCGGCCGGATGATGGACGTGACCGAGGCCGAGCGCGCCGGCCTCGTCGCGCGGGTCGTCCCGCTCGCCGACCTCATGACCGAGACGATGAAGGCGGCCGACGCCATCGCGGCGAAGTCGCTGCCCTCGGTCATGATGACCAAGGAGGCGGTCAACCGCGCCTTCGAGGTGACGCTGAATGAGGGCCTGCGCTTCGAGCGGCGACTGTTCTCCTCGCTGTTCGCCACGCAAGACCAGAAAGAGGGCATGGCCGCCTTCGTCGAGAAGCGGAGGCCCGACTTCAAGAACCGCTGAGCGCATTGAGCCCGTTCGCCTCGCTCGGAACCGCCGCCGTCATCCCGGACAAGCGGCGCGGTCGCGCCGGCCTGTATCCATCGTAGGGATGCAACCGCGCTCCATGATGGATCCACACCCGGGTCAAACCCGGGATGACGGTGTGTTTCCGTGCGAAATCACCATGCATTAAATGTCGTCGCGCTTGCCGGCCTTCTCGGCGGCGGCCCTGACCTTGATCTTCCGCAGGTCCCAGAGCTGCCAGAAGCCGAAGCCGAGCGCCACGCCGAGCGTCAGCGTCACCTCGGCCAGGAACATCGCGGTGGACGACATGGTTCTGCCTCCCGTTTCACGGGCCGCGGATCGCCGACCGTTCGATCCGCCCGAGCCGCTCGAACATCTCGATCACGATCTTGGTGCGACCGATCAGGTTCCACCAGGGCACGGAACCGATACGGGCCGTCATCCGCGCCGGATGCGGCGTCGCGACGGCCGCGACGAGCCAGGCGTTCGCCGGCAGCGGCGGCAAGGCGAGCTTGCCAGCGTCCGGCGCGGCGGCGACCAGCGCCCGGGCGAGCAGCGCGAGCTTGCGGCCCTTCGAGACCACGGCGCGGCGCGAGACCGAGTCGAAGCCGGCGCGGGCGACCTCGTGGCCGATCTCGGCATAGATCAGGCGAGCGGCGCGGATGCCGGCGCGGCAGCCGCGCGGCAGCTGGTCGATGCCGGCATCGGCACGGGCATAGAGCCTGTCCGCCTCGGCCAGCAGGCGCGCCGCCAGCGCTCCGAGCGCCGGGCTGAACACCGGGCGCGCCAGGAACGCCTCGGGCACGATGCCGGCCTCGCGCAGCCAGGCCAGCGGCAGGTAGAGCCGGCCCTTGCGCGCATCCTCGCCGATGTCGCGGGCGATGTTGGTCAGCTGCATCGCGACGCCGAGATCGGCCGCGCGCGCCAGGACCTCGGGCGCGCGCCGGTCCATCACCGTCGTCATCATCACGCCGACGGCGCCGGCGACGCGGGCGGCATAGTCGCAGAGGTCCTCGAAGGTCTCGTGGCGGCGCGCCTGCGCATCCCAGGCGAAGCCCTCGATCAGCGCCAGCGGCACGACCTGCGGCAGCGCGAAGCGCCTGACGGTCGCGGAAAAAGCGCGGTCGGCGGCGTGGTCCTCCGGCCGGCCGGCATAGGCGGCGGCGATCCGTGCCTTGAGCAGCGCGATGGTCGCCTCGTCGCCCGGCCCTTCGTCGATCGCATCGTCGGCGAGACGGCAGAAGGCGTAGAGCGCGGTCGCCGGCCCGCGCGTCTCGCGCGGCAGCAGCAGCGAGGCCGCGTGGAAGGATTTCGAGCCCGCCTTGAGCAGGCGGTTGCAGGCGTCGAGATCGGCGGCGGCGGGCTCAGGCCAGTTCGGTCGCATGGGGCGCCACCGTATCCAGGATTTTGGCCGAGGAGAGCACGCCGGGAAGGCCTGCGCCCGGATGCGTGCCCGCGCCGACCAGATAGAGCCGGTCGACCTCCTCGCTGAGATTGTGCGGGCGGAACCAGGCGCTCTGCAGCAGGCGCGGCTCCAGTCCGAAGGCCGCGCCATGCACCGAGAGATAGTCGTCGCGGAAATCGGGCGGCGTCATCAGGCGCGAGGTGACGATGCGATCGCTCAAGGCCGGCAGCAGCGTCGCGTCCAGCCGCCGCTGGATGCGACGGCGGAAGGGCTCGGCCTGCGTCTCCCAGTCGGTCGCGCCCTGCAGGTTCGGCACCGGCACGAGCGCATAGAACGCGTCGCAGCCCGGCGGCGCGAGCGAAGGATCCGTGGCGGTCGGCCGGTGCAGGTAGAGGCTGAAATCCTCCGACAGCACCTTGTTCTCGAAGATGTCGTCGATCAGTTCGCGATAGCGCGGCCCGAACAGGATCGTGTGATGCGGCACGCCCTCGTAACGGCCCCTCGTGCCGAAATGCCAGACGACGACGCTCATCGAATAGCGGGCCTTGGCGAGCTTGCGGTCGCTCCAGCGCTTGCGCTGGGGGGCCGGCAGCAGCGCGCCATATGTATGGGCAGCGTCGGCATTCGAGACGACGATGTCGGCGGGGATCGTCTCGCCGCCCGTCAGCCTGACGCCGGTCGCCGCGCCGGCGTGGACGGTGATCTCCGCGACCTCCGCGCCATGCCGGATCGCGCCGCCCTGGCCCTCGATCAGCCCGACCAGCCCCTCGACCAGCGCGCCGGTGCCGCCATGGGCGAAATGGACGCCGTATTTGCGCTCGAGATGGATCACGAGCGCGTAGATCGCCGTCGCCGCGAAGGGGTTTCCGCCGATGAAGAGCGGGTGGAAGCTCAGCGCCGTGCGCAGCCGCTCGTCCTTGACGTGGCGCGCGGCGAGGCCGTGGACGCTGCGATCCGCCCGCAGCCGCGCCATTGCGGGCAACGCCTTGAGCATGTCGGCGAGCGTGCTGAACGGGATGTCCGCGAGTTGCTCGAAGCCGACCTCGTAGATCGCCTCGGCCGCTTTCAGGAACGCCTCGTAGCCGGCGAGATCGCCCGGCGCGAAGGCGTCGATCCGCGTCCGCATCGCGGCATCGTCGCCGCTGCAATCCAGCGTCGAGCCATCGTCGAAGACGAGGCGGTAGAACGGGTCGAGCGCGGTGAGCCTGACGTCGTCAGCCATCCGCCGACCGCAGAGGGTCCAGAGATCCTCGAACAGGAAGGGCGCTGTGACGATGGTCGGCCCGGCGTCGAAGGTGAAGCCGTCCTGCCGGAACACGCGGGCCCTGCCGCCCGGCTGGTCGAGCCGCTCCAGCACGGTGACGCGGTAGCCGCGCGCGCCGAGCCTGATCGCCGCCGCAAGCCCGCCGAAGCCCGCGCCGATGACGAGCGCATGGGGCCGCGCACCGGGCTTCGCCCGACGGGCCGGCCGGGAAACCAGATCGGGTGGAGCCATATCCGTCAACATGGGCTGACATCGTATCTGTCATTCAACCGGACGCAAGCGGCATGTGCTCGCGCGCGGCGCGCAGGATCAGCGCCGCGACCTCGTCCGGCCTCTCCTCATGGGCGAGATGGCCGGCCTGCGCGATGGTCTCGACCCGGGCCTGCGGCAGCCGCCTCGCGACCTCCGCCGCATCGCCGGGCGGCACGGCCTTGTCGTTGGCCCCTATCGCCAGAACGACCGGCAGATCGAGCTTGCCGAAGCCGCGCCCGAGGGCGTCGAGATCCCAGTTCGCCATCATCGCCAGCGTCGAGGCGATATGGACGCGGTTGGAGAACAGGCGCTGGTAGAGCGCAAGCCCGCGCGCGTCGAGCCGCGAGCCGGTGCCCCGCAGCAGCGAATCGACCGCTCCCGCGCTGCCCGCCCGCCAGGCGAAGAAACGCGGCGCGAAGGGGTTGAGCACGAGCAGACGCGCCAGCGACGGGAAAAGCTGCGAGGCGACACCGCGGAACGGCAGCAGCGCCCCGTTCAGGCTGACCAGCGCTTTTGGCGCCATGCTCTTGTCCAGCGCCATGCGCAGGCCGATCGCCGCCCCGGCCGAGTGGCCGACGACAAGATCAGGATCGAGATCGAGCGTCTTCAGCAGCGCCGCGATGGCGCGCGCCATCGCCGGCAGCGAGAGCTGGTCGCTATGGGGCGCCTGCGTGAAGCCGTGACCGGGCAGGTCGGGCGCGACGACGGTGAAATCGGCGGCGAGCAGGGGCGCGAGATCGCGCCAGGAATGGCTCGATGCCCCGGTGCCGTGCAGCAGCAGCAGGACGGGGCCGGCCCCCATCACCTGCACATGCCAGCGCAAACCGCCGGCGGAGAGAAAGCGGCTCGCCTCGCGGCTGGGCCAGTCGCGCCCGTCGCTCGGCCAGGAGAGGGCGGTCATCGGGGCTGTCCCCTTCCCCGCCGCAAGCGAGGAGAAGGGGACAGGTTTCGCGCCGGTCTCGATTGGGCGCGCCATTCCATTTCAGACACCGCCGCCATGCCCTTACCGCCCCGGCAGAAGCGCATTCACCGCCCGGCTCACGCCGGCCGCATCGGCATGCGGCAGCGGCACGTAGCGCGCGCCCATCGCGGCGGAGAGTTCGGCGGCCTGGGGCTGGGCCTGCGGCGAGGTGTCGATCAGCAGCGTGCTCACGCCCTCCATTTGCAAGGCCCGTGCCGCCGCCATCGCATCGGCCTGCGCCTTGACGCGCCCCGGCTGGCCGTCGCGGTCGATATTGGCGCGGCCGTCGGTCATGAACACGATCGCGGGCGTGCGGCCCTTGCGCCGGACAGCGTCGGCGAGCGCGGCCGCCGCGCCGATCGCGGTCGCGAGCGGCGTCGCGCCGCCGCCGGGCAGGGCGGCCAGCGCCCGCTCGGCCGCGACCAGCGAGCGCGTCGGCGGCAGCACAAGATCGGCCTGCGTCTTCCGGAAGGCGATCAGCGCGACCTCGTCGCGGCGGATATAGCATTCGGCCAGCAGCAGCCGGACCGCGCCCTTGGCCTCGGCCAGCCGTTGCAAGGCCGAGGAGCCCGAGGCGTCGACGACGAACAGCGTCGCGGTCTCGCCGCGCTGCTTGTAGCGCGCGACGCGGAAATCGTCGCGGCGGACGATGATGCCGCTGCGATCCGCCATGTCCGGCTCGCGCCGGCGCAGCGCCTGCCAGGGCGCGGCCGCGCGAAGGGTCTCGACCACGTCGAGGCGCGCGCCGCCGCGCAACTCGCCGGCCTTCGAGCCGACGATACGGCCGCGCATGGCCGCCTTCTGGAACTGGCCGGCCTTGCCGGAGCCTCGCGCCCGCGCCCGTCCGGCCCGCGCCAGCAATTGCGCCAGAAGCCCGGCCGGGATAGCGGCCTTGGCCGCCTCCAGCACGAGGTCGTCGAGATCCGTGGGCTGGTCCTTGTCCTGCGCGTGCTCGTCGGGCGGCGACTGATCGTCCGGCCGCTCCGGCGGCGGAGGCGGCGATTCCTCCTCGGCCATCGCCGGCATCCGGGTCGCGCGTGGCGCGAGCGCCAAGGCGGCGGCGAGCGCCGCGTCCTCCCGCGCGACGGTGTCACGACCCATCAGCGCCGCGACCATGCGCGCGATCCTGACCGCCTGCAGCGCCGGGCGCGCCGAGCCGACGCCGAGCGACAGCGCGGCCCCGCAGAGCGCCTCGATCGCGGCATCGTCGATCGTGACCTCGGGCAGCAGGGGCTGCGCCTCTGCGATATCCTCGACAGTAAAGATAGCCGGCTCAATATCTCGGTGCGAGAGTTCGCCGAGGTCCAGCCGCAGCGTCAGCCGCTCGCTCAGCGCTTCCGGCGGGCGTTCGTCCGGCGCGATGCCCTCGTCGAAGGCGACGACACCGAAGCGGCCCGGAGCCTTGTCCGCCGGCCCGTCATGCGCGACCGCGATCCCGCCGGCATCCATCGCCAGAGCGATCCGCGCGGCGGTGGCCGGACTGATTCGCTCGGCCATGGCCGCCAGCACCACGCCGCCGTTCGCCTGAGCCAGCAGGCCGCGCTCCGCGACAGGGCGCCCCGCGGCAAGCGTCGCGGCAAGGTCGAGCCCGCCCAGCAGCCGCGCATCGCCGATCCCGGCCGGCATGCGCAGCAGCGGCCTGCCGCCAAGCAAGGTCATTAGCCGGCTGAGCCAGGCATCGCGCATCGGGCCGGCCGGCGCGCGCAGGGTCGCGCCGCCGATGCCGGCCGGGTCGAGCGCGACGAGCGCGGCGGCCAGCTCGGCCATCTGCCAGGGCGTGGGCGCGGCGGCGACCGTATTGTCGCCGGCCTCGCTCATGCGAAACGGCCTTTGACGAAATCAAAGGGCGCGCCGCCCTCTTCTCCCTCCCCCTGCTTGCGGTGGGGAGGGTCGGGGCGGGGGGGAGAGTCTAGGCCGCCGTCTGAAACGGTCGTCGAGCCTCTTCCTGCACCCAACCCTTCCCCACCGCAAGCGGGGGGAGGGGGATGACGCCCGCCTTCAAATGAAGCGACAAAGCGGCTCATGGCCCGAAGATCTCCTCCAGCGCGCGGTCGACGCGCACGGTCGAGCGCGCCTCGTCGAGCGCGCTGCGGCGCAGCCGGTGGCGCAGCGCCATCGGCGCGACGCTGCGGATATGGCTGTCTCGCACCTCGGCCTTGCCTTCCAGCGCCGCCAGCGCGCGCGCCGCGCGGATCAGGGTGAGTTCGCCGCGCAGCCCGTCGGTGCCGAGGTGCAGGCAGAGCTGCGCGGCGCGCTTCAGCGCCGCTTCCGAAGTCACGATCGTCGCGAGCTTCCTGCGGCCGGCGGCGAGCTTGCGCCCGATCGCCTCGTCCTTTCCGCGCCAGAGCGTCGTGAAGCCCTCCGGATCGCGGTCGAAGGCGTCGCGGCGCTTCACCACCTCGATGCGGCTCGGCAGGTCCGACGGCGTCGTCACCTCGACGGAGAGACCGAAGCGGTCGAGCAGTTGCGGCCTGAGTTCGCCCTCTTCCGGATTGCCGCTGCCGACCAGAACGAAACGGGCCGGATGGCGAATGCTCAGGCCCTCGCGCTCGACGACGTTCTCGCCCGAGGCCGCCACGTCGAGCAGCACGTCGACGAGATGGTCTTCGAGCAGGTTGGCCTCGTCGATATAGAGGAAGCCGCGATTGGCGCGCGCCAGCAGGCCGGGCTGGAAGGCCTTTTCCCCGCTCGCCAGCGCCTTCTCCAGGTCGAGCGCGCCGACGACGCGGTCCTCGGTCGCGCCGAGCGGCAGATCGATCACCGGGACCGGCACGAGATGGCTCTTCTGGCCCTTGATCGCGGCGTCGGGCGCGCGGTTGTAGGGATCGCCGACGACCGCCTTCATCCGCGGCAGCAGCGCCGCCAGCGCGCGGACCGCGGTCGATTTGCCGGTGCCGCGATCCCCGAAGATCAGCACGCCGCCGATCGTCGGATCGATCGCCGCCAGCAGCAGCGCCCGTTTCATCTCCTCCTGTCCGACGATGGCCGAGAACGGGAAAGGCGTAGCCATGCGCGGACCTTGGGCGGCGGAGCGGGCGCTTAGATGATCAGGCCGAGACCGCTTCGGCAAGGCGCTGCGGCAGGCGGAAGACGACCTCCTCCTCCGTGCCGTCGAGCTCGCGCACGCTGACATCGCGGAAGCGGCGCAGGCGGTCGATCGTTTCCTGGATCAGCCGCTCGGGCGCGGATGCGCCGGCGGAGAAGCCGACAGTCTCGACCTCGTCGAACCAGCGCTCGTCGACGGCGTCCGGGCCCTCGATCAGACGGCTCTCGACGCCGGCGAGCTCACCGACCTCGCGCAGGCGGCTCGAATTCGACGAGGAGCGCGAGCCGACGACGAGGATCAGGTCGCAGAACGGCGCCATCGCCTGCACGGCCGCCTGCCGGTTCTGCGTCGCGTAGCAGATATTGCGCGTGTCCGGCCCGACGATATCTGGAAAGCGCCGCCTCAGCGCGGCGATCACGTCGCGCGTATCCTGCACGGACAGCGTTGTCTGGGTGATGTAGGCGACCTTGCCGTCGTCGCGCACCAGAAGGTCGGCGACCTCGGCGGCGCTGGCGATGACATGGAGGCGGCCGGACACCTGGCCGCGCGTGCCCTCGACCTCGGCATGGCCCTCATGGCCGATCAGCACGACGTCGTAACCCATCTCGGCATAGCGCCGGCCCTGGTTGTGGACCTTCTGGACGAGCGGGCAGGTCGCGTCGATCACGTCGAGCCCGCGCGCGGCGGCCGCCGCCTCGACAGCCTTCGAGACGCCATGGGCCGAGAAGATCGTGGTCGCGTGCTCGGGGATCTGGTCGACCTCGCCGACGAAGACCGCGCCTTGCGCGCGCAGTCCCTCGACGACATGGGTATTGTGGACGATCTCGTGGCGGACATAGACCGGCGCGCCATGCTGCCGGACGGCGCGCTCGACGATCTCGATCGCGCGCACCACGCCGGCGCAGAAGCCGCGCGGCTTCGCCAGCAGGACGGCGAGCGGGCGCCTGACGGGCGACATCGCGTTCATGTCGAGGCTCCGTGCAGCGCGGCGGTTCCGGCATGGTGCGAGGAAAGGAGCCTCAAGCCGTTCGCGCCGGCCGCGCGCAAGGCGTAGCCCGGCCGGCACAGGCTGATCGCGGTCGCCGCGATCGCGTCCGCGTCGAGCCCGGCCTGGGCATACATCCGGCCTTGCGTGTCGTGATCCTGGAACAGGTCCGGCAGATGCAGCGTCTTCACCTTCAGCCCGTTCTCGAACAGGCCGTCATCGGCGAGCGCATGCAGCACGAAGGAGCCGAAGCCGCCGACCGAGCCCTCCTCCACCGTGATCAGGACTTCGTGGTCGCGGGCGAGCCGCCGGATCAGGGCGCGGTCGAGCGGCTTGGCGAAGCGGGCGTCGGCGACCGTGGTCGAGAGTCCATGCGCGTCGAGCGCCTCGGCCGCCCGCAGGCATTCGGCCAGCCGCGTGCCGTAGGACAGGAGCGCGACCCGCGCGCCTTCCTTGACGATGCGGCCGCGGCCGATCTCGAGCGGAACGCCGGTCTCCGGCGTCTCGACGCCGACGCCGTCCCCGCGCGGATAGCGCAGCGCGATCGGCCCCTCGTCATGGGCGCGCGCGGTCGCGACCATATGGACCAGCTCGGCCTCGTCGCCGGCCGCCATCAGCACGAAGCCGGGCAGGCAGCCGAGATAGGCCGTATCGAAGGCCCCCGCGTGGGTCGGCCCGTCGGCTCCCACCAGCCCGGCCCGATCGAGCGCGAAGCGCACCGGCAGCTTCTGCAGCGCCACGTCATGGACGATCTGGTCGTAGGCGCGCTGCAGGAAGGTCGAATAGATCGCGCAGAACGGCTTGTAGCCCTGGCAGGCGAGGCCGGCCGCGAAGGTGACGCCGTGCTGCTCGGCGATGCCGACATCGAAGAAGCGCGCCGGATGCGTCTTGGCGAAGAGGTCGAGCCCGGTGCCGGACGGCATCGCGGCCGTGATCGCGACGATCCTGTCGTCGGCCTGGGCTTCCTTCACCAGCGCATTGGCGAAGACCTTCGTATAGGACGGCGCGCTGGAGGGCGCCTTCTCCTGCGTCCCGGTCAGGACGTTGAACTTGACCACCCCGTGGTACTTGTCGGCGCTGGCCTCGGCGGGAGCGTAGCCCTTGCCCTTCTGGGTCACGACATGGACCAGGATCGGCCCGTGTCCGGCGTCGCGGACATTGCGCAGCACCGGCAGCAGATGGTCGAGATTGTGGCCGTCGACCGGGCCGACATAGTAGAAGCCGAGCTGGTCGAACAGCGTCCCGCCGGTCAGATAGCCGCGCGCATGCTCGATCGCCCGCGTCAGCGTCTTGTCGATCCTCCTGCCGAGCTTCCTGGTGATCTGCCGGCCGTGGTCGCGCAGCGAGAGATAGGCCTTGCCGGAGAGCAGCTTGGCGAGATGGGCCGAGAGCGCCCCGACCGGCGGGGCGATCGACATGTCGTTGTCGTTCAGGATGACGATCAGGCGCTTGCCCAGCGCCCCGGCATTGTTCATCGCCTCATAGGCCATGCCGGCCGACATCGCGCCGTCGCCGATCACCGCGACGACGTTGTTGGGCGTGCGCGCCAGATCGCGCGCCACGGCCATGCCGAGCCCGGCCGAGATCGAGGTCGAGGAATGCGCCGCGCCGAAGGGGTCGTATTCGCTTTCGGAGCGTCGCGTGAAGCCGGAAAGCCCGCCGCCCTGCCGGAGCGTGCGGATGCGGTCGCGCCGCCCCGTCAGGATCTTGTGCGGATAGGCCTGGTGGCCGACATCCCAGATCAGCGTGTCGCGCGGCGTGTCGAAGAGGTGGTGCAGCGCCACCGTCAGCTCGACCACGCCGAGCCCGGCGCCGAGATGGCCGCCGGTGACCGAGACCGCGTCGATCGTCTCGGCCCGCAACTCGTCGGCGAGCTGTCTCAGTTGCTCGGGCTGAAAATGCCGCATGTCGGCCGGGATCGAGACGGTGTCGAGAAGGGGGGTCTCCAGCATGTCGCATCCCCGTCGCTAGGCCAGTGTGTCAACTAAAATTAACACATTGCTGTCAACTCGGCGATACACTACGAAGGAGTCGCGGGAGATGCAATCGCTTTGGCGCTTCCGCGAGGCCGCGCTGGCTGGGGAGCGTGGCATGCCGGAGGGCTTGCGCGGAACTTGCGGCGCTCTAGTTGATTTAGACGAAGTCTATGGAGGATGCTCGCCATGAAACATCTTGCCTACGCAGTCGCCGCAGCCTTCCTCGCTTTCGCTCCCGGATTGACCGGACCGGCCCAGGCCCAGGACGCGGCCGCCGGAGAGAAGGTCTTCCTGCAGTGCCGCGCCTGCCACCAGATCGGCGAGACCGCCAAGAACGGCGTCGGCCCCGTGCTGAACGGCCTGTTCGACGGCCGCAAGGCCGGCACGCATGAGGGCTATGCCTATTCGGCAGCCTACAAAGGCCTCGACAAGACGTGGGACGAGACCAATTTCACCACCTACATCAAGGATCCGCGCGGCGTCACGCCGGGCACAAAGATGGTCTTTCCGGGCATCAAGGACGAAGCTCAGATCAAGAACCTGATCGCCTATCTCAAGCAGTTCGGCCCGGACGGAAAGAAGAAGTAACCTCCCCCTTCTCTGGCCCTCATCCCCGAGCAGCGCTCGCCAAGCGCGTCTCGAAGGATGCTCGAGCCGGCGCAATCTGGAACATTCCTCGAGAGACGGTCGCTGTGTGACCTCCTCGGGATGAGGGCCGTCCCTATTGCAGCTGAAACTGCCTCGCGCCTGCGGGTTGCTGACGGTCTTTGACGCGCATCCGCGAATTCGGGGCCGCCGACCGATGGACCGTCTCGCGCGCGCGCCTTATGGTCCCCGCCATGAGCGAGACAGCCACGAAACCCGCCGCGGCCCCTGACCTCAAGCCCGGCGACCATCTCTTCCTGGTCGACGGCTCGAATTTCATCTTCAGGGCCTATTTCCAGTCGATCAACCAGGACCGGAAATACAACGCCCGCTCCGACGGCCTGCCCTCGGGCGCGGTCCGGCTGTTCGCGACGAAGCTGTTCCAGTTCGTCAAGGACGGCGTGCTCGGGGTGAGGCCGACCCACCTCGCCATCGTCTTCGACAAGTCGGAGAACTCGTTCCGCAAGGAGATCTATCCGGCCTACAAGGGCAATCGCTCCGACCCGCCGCCCGACCTGGTCCCGCAATTCCCGCTGATGCGCGAGGCGGTGCGCGCCTTCGGGCTGATCCCGGTCGAGCAGGATGTCTACGAGGCCGACGACCTGATCGCGACCTATGCGAAACTGGCGCGCGAGGCGGGCGCGGACGTCCTGATCGTCTCGGCCGACAAGGATCTGATGCAGCTCGTCCGGCCGGGCGTCGCAATGTACGATCCCGCCTCGGGCGACGCCGCCAAGGGCAAGGGTTTCCGGGCCGAGCGCCGGATCGGGGAGCCCGAGGTCGTCGAGTATTTCGGGGTGACGCCCGACAAGGTCGTCGACGTGCAGGCGTTGGCCGGCGACGCCACCGACAACGTGCCGGGCGCGCCCGGCATCGGCATCAAGAGGGCGGCCCAGCTGATCGGCGAATACGGCGACCTGGAGACGCTGCTCGCCCGCGCGGCCGGGATCAAGCAGCCCAAGCGCCGCGAGACCCTGACCGATCCCGGGATCGTCGAGCAGGTCCGCATCTCGCGACGGCTGGTCTCGCTGGTCGACGATGTCGCGGTCGAGACGCCGCTCGCGCATCTGACGCTGAGCGAGCCCGAGCCGGCGAAGCTGATCGCCTTCCTCAAGGCGATGGAGTTCACCACGATCACCAGGCGCGTCGCCGAGGCCTATGGCGCCGAGGCCTCCGCGATCGACGCCGACGAGGCTTTGGCTCCCGGCGGCTCGCGCGCCGCCGAACTCAGGGCGCTCTATGCCGGCGGAGACGCCTCCGACGGCCTGTCCGCGTCGGCCGCGCCTGCCGATCCGTCCGGTCAGGTCGAGCCGACCAGAGCCTTGTCGGACGATGGCTGGCTGACGCCCGCCGACCTCGCCGCCGCGCGCAAATCCGAGGCCGCCGAGGCCAGGATCGACCTCGCCGGCTATGAATGCGTGCGCACGCTGGCCGATCTGGAGCGCTGGATCGGCTGGGCCCATGAGGCGGGCGCGGTCGCGCTCGACACCGAGACCAGCGCGCTCGATCCGATGCAGGCCGATCTCGTCGGCGTCTCTCTCGCGGTCGCGCCCGGCAAGGCCTGCTACATCCCGCTGCAGCATCGCGGCGGCGCCGACCTGTTCGGCGAGGGCATTCTCGAAGGGCAGATTCCGGTCGAGCAGGCGGTCGCGGCGCTGAAACCCCTGCTCGCCGACCCCGGCGTGCTCAAGATCGGCCAGAACCTGAAATACGATCTCGTCCTGTTGAGGCGCTACGGGCTCGATGTCGCGCCGGTCGACGACACCATGCTGATCTCCTACGCGCTCGATGCCGGCAACAACAACCACGGCATGGACAGGCTGTCGGAGCTGCATCTCGGCCACGAGACGATCAGCTTCGGCCAGGTCGCCGGCGCCGGCAAGGCGCAGGTCACCTTCGACAGGGTCGCGCTCGACAAGGCCACGGACTACGCCGCCGAGGACGCCGACGTGACGCTGCGGCTCTGGCGCGTGCTCAAGCCCAGGCTCGCGGCCGAGGGCCGCACCGCCGTCTACGAGACGCTGGAGCGGCCGCTGATCGACGTGCTCGCGCGGATGGAAGCGCGCGGCATCAGCATCGACCGGCGGATCCTGTCGCGGCTCTCGGGCGAATTCGCCCAATCGCTGGCGCGGCTGGAGGACGAGATCTACGGGATCGCTGGCGAGAAGTTCACCATCGGCTCGCCGAAACAGCTCGGCGACATCCTGTTCGGCAAGATGGGCCTCGCCGGCGCGAAGAAGACCGCGACCGGGCAATGGGCGACAGGGGCCGGCGTGCTCGAGGAGCTCGCCGAGCAGGGCCACCCGCTCCCGTCGAAGATCCTCGAATGGCGCCAGCTCTCCAAGCTGAAATCCACCTATACCGATTCGCTCCCGGCCTATGTGAATCCGCGGACCAACCGGGTTCATACCTCGTTTGCGCTGGCGGCGACGACCACGGGCCGGCTCTCCTCCTCCGAGCCCAACCTGCAGAACATCCCGATCCGCACCGAGGCCGGCCGCAAGATCCGCACTGCCTTCGTCGCATCGAGCGGCCACAAGCTGATCTCGGCCGATTACAGCCAGATCGAGCTGCGCCTGCTCGCCCACATCGCCGACATCCCGCAACTGACGCAGGCCTTCGCCGACGGCGTCGACATCCATGCGATGACGGCGTCCGAGATGTTCGGCGTGCCGGTGGCCGGCATGCCGAGCGAGGTGCGCCGCCGCGCCAAGGCGATCAATTTCGGCATCATCTATGGCATCTCGTCCTTCGGTCTCGCCAACCAGCTCGGCATCGGCCGCGAGGAGGCCGGCGCCTATATCCGCAAATATTTCGAGCGCTTCCCGGGCATCCGCGACTACATGGACCAGACCAAGGCCTTCGTGCGCGCCAACGGCCATGTCACGACGATCTTCGGCCGGGTCTGCCATTTCCCGGCGGTCGCCTCGAAGAACCCTTCCGAGCGCGCCTTCGTCGAGCGCCAGGCGATCAACGCGCCGATCCAGGGCTCGGCCGCCGACATCATCCGCCGCGCCATGATCCGGATGGATCCGGCGCTGGCGGCGGCGAAGCTCGACGCCCGCATGCTGCTGCAGGTCCATGACGAACTGGTCTTCGAGATCCCGGACGCCCAGGTCGAGGCGGCGCTGCCGGTGATCACGAAGGTCATGGTCGACGCTCCCCATCCCGCGCTGGCGCTGAGGGTGCCGCTGCAGGTCGATGCCAGGGCAGCGGGAAACTGGGACGAGGCGCATTGAGAACGCCGGAACTTTCCCTTCCAGTCCAACGTTGTATGTCGCGACGCGCCGGGGGGCGCGGTTCGTCCGCGTTGGAGCCGAACCATGCTCAGCTCATCCGCCTGGAAGCCGTTTCCGCGCTATCGGGAAGAGATCGAGACCGTGGCGTCGTCTCAGGACGACGTCACGCCGCAGGAGCATGACCTGATCGTCCGCTATGCGATCGTCGGCATCTTCGTCATCCTCGCCACCGCGACGCTCTATCTGACCAAGGTCATCGCGTTGCCAGTGACGGCCGGCGTGATCTTCGGCCTCGTTCTCGGTCCGCTGGTCGACTGGCTGGTCAGGCGCAATGTGCCGCAGCATCTGGCGGCGGCGCTGATCGTGCTGCTCGGGCTCGGCGTGCTGCTGTCCGCGCTGACCGTGCTCGCCGTGCCGATCGCCGGCTGGGCCGACCAGGCGCCGGCCATGATGGCGGCTCTCAAGGCCAAGCTCGGCGGCGTCTTCACGGTGATGGACGAGGTCAAGCGCGCCATCGCGTCGCTCGCCGGCAAGAACGGGGCGGAGGTCAACGTCTCGCAGGGCAATCCTCTGCTCGACATAGCGATGTCGTCGTCGGCGGCGGCGGGCGGCATGCTCGTCTTCGTCGCCACCGTCTACTTCTGGCTGGCGACGCGCCGCCATCTCAAGGCCCGCGTGCTGCGGCTGTGCCTCGGGCGCGGCGCGCGCAAATCGGCAGGTTCCTTCTTCGAGGAGATCGAGATCCGCGTGGCGCGCTATTTCGGCCTGGTGACGCTGATCAATCTCGGCATGGGGCTTGTGACCATGACGATCGCATGGCTCGCCGGCCTGCCCTATCCCGTGTTCTGGGGCGCGCTCGCCTTCCTCCTGAACTATCTCGCCTTCATCGGGCCGATCATCGTCACGGTGATGATACTCGCCGGCGCGCTGCTCGATGCGCCGTCGCTTCTGGCCGCGATCGTGCCGGCCGGCGCCTATTTCATCGTGCATCTGATCGAGGGCAATGCGGTGACGCCGGTCTTCGTCGGCCGCAGCCTGACCGTCTCGCCCTTCCTCGTCTTCATCGGCTTCATCTTCTGGCTCTGGCTCTGGGGGCCGGTCGGGGCCGTGCTCTCGACTCCGATCCTGCTCGTCGCCATGGTGGCGCAGGAGGAATTCGCGGAATATCGCCGGGCCCAGGCCGAGGGGGAAACGGCCGAGCCGGCGGCGCAACCGAAAGCCGCTTGAGTCGCGGCGAATCCTGCGCGCCAGGTCATGAACGGCGGAACCGCCGGGACGGCAGGCGCGTTCAACCCGGGTAATCCCCGCCCGTATCGGTCGCTCGGGACTCGCGGGCGACTATGGACCTCAAGACAAGCGACAAGGAACGAGAGACATGGCCACGACCACCGCCTCCGCCAAACGCCAGGCCGCCTCGGCGGCGAAGCGCGCCAAGGACGATGCCGTGACAGGGGCCGGCGAGGTCGCCGGCGAGGCCAAGGCGGCGGCAAAGACGACGGCACGCCGCGTCAGGCGCGAGGCCGGCGAGATCGAGGCGAGCCTGACGCGCGGCGCCGAGGAGCTGGCCGCCACCGTGTCCGGCCGGCTGCGCTCCGCCGGCCTCGATGCCGACAAGCTGGTCGAGGTCGCGCGCGAGCAGGCGACGGACCTGCAGCAGTTGATCGAGGACGAGATCCGCGAGCGCCCGCTTCGCGCGCTCGGACTCGCGGCCGCGGTCGGTCTCTTCGTCGGCTTCCTGTCGGCGCGATAGACGATGCTCGGGGGGATAACGGCCTTCATCGCCTCGGAGATTTCCGGTGTCGTGAAGCGCAACCTGACGGTGCTGGGGCTCTACGGCTTCGGCGCCTTCCTCATTCTCTGCGCCGGCGGCTATGCGCTGAATGCGCTTCATACCGTGCTGACGTTGCGCCATGGCGCGGTCGCGGCGAGCCTGTGGATCGCGGGCGGGCTCGTGGTGGCGGGGTTGATCAGCTTCGGCGTGGCGGCCTACGTCAAGAGCCGCCGGCGTCCGCCGCGGCCTCTGGCGCAGACGGCCCTGGTCGCCGCGCCGGTCGCCGCCAAGCTGCTCGGTTCCCGCATCGGCTGGAAAGCCGGGCTCGCTGGCGCGGCCGTCGTGCTGGCGGCCGTGCTCGGCAAGCAGATCTTCGGCGGCGACGGGGACGAGGAAGCCTGAGCCCCGGAAGGTCGATCGGACCTCGGCGGCCCTTCCCGTCGCGGTTAGCGCCTGTCTTTTTACATTGGGGTTGCGGACGTCGTCCTGTAACACGGTCGCCATGTCTGCTCAGATCAGGTCTCGCAACCGCCTCGCGCTGCACACTTTGCCGGTCCTGGGAGCGAGGCTTCGCTCCGCGAGCACGACGATCACCGCGATCGCGGTCGTCGGCATCGCCATTCTCATGGCGGTCTGGATCAACGCGCGGGCCCGCGAGGCCGCCAATCAGGTTTCGCATTCGATCGAGATGCGCGAGCGGGCGGAGCGTTTCCTCGGCCATATGCGCGACGCCGAGACTGGCCAGCGCGGCTATCTTCTGACCGGCGATCCCGAGTATCTCGCGCCCTTCACCTCCGGCCGCGCCGCCGCCATGCCCGAGCTGGACGCGCTCGAACGGCTCGCCGCCGCCGATGCCGAGCAGCGCAGCCGCGTCGCCGAAGCGCGAAACGAAGCGCGCAGCAAGCTCGGAGAACTCGACGAGACCGTCGCTCTGGCGCGCGACGGCAAGCGCGCGCAAGCGCTCGCCAAGATCAACGAGGGGCTTGGCGAGGTGACGATGAACGCGCTGCGCGAGACGGTGCTCCAGATCCAGCTCGCCGAGAACCTCAGGCTGGTGGCGCTCAACCGGCGTGAGGAAGAGCGTCGCCTGCTCGCCAGCGCCGGCATCGTCGTGGCGCTGGCCAGCCTCGCCTTCGCCGCATGGGCGCAGTTGCGCCAGCGCCAGCGGCGCAGCACGACATTGGCGATCTCGAACGCCCAGCTCGAACGCATCGTCGGCGAACGCACGCGGGAGCTGGAGGACGAGAGGCTGCGGATCGAGGCGCTGCTGCGGGACGTCAATCATCGCGTCGGCAACAACCTCGCCATGATTTCGGCGCTCCTGAACGTGCAGAGCCGTCAGGCCAGGGATCCCGCCGTCACCGTCGCGCTGAGCCAGGCGCAATCGCGCATCCAGGCGATCGCGGCGGGCCAGCGGCGGCTGCGGCTCGACATCGAGACCGACGAGATCGACGCCCGGCCCTACATGGAGGACCTGATCGAGGAGATCGGCAAGGCCACCGAGGGCCGGCCTGTCACGATCGAGCTGGCGATGGACGATATCAGGCTGCCGGGCCGCGACGCGGTCTCCTATGTCGTGATCGTCAACGAGCTGGTCACCAACGCGATCAAGCACGCCTTCCCCGGCGGAATGGCGGGCCGCATCGTCGTGCGCTTCGTCGCGACCGAACTGGAGGGCGTTCCGGCGCTGGCGCTCTCGGTCGAGGATGACGGAGTCGGCATGGCCAGGGATGCCGGCGCCAAGGGGCTTGGCCAGACGGTCGTCGCGAGCCTGATGCGCAGCATGCGCGCCGTCATGTCTTCCGATGCGCTAGTGCCCGGCCACGCTGAGCGGCCGGGCACGAAGGTCACGGTGACGTTTCCGAAGCGGGACTGAGCGAAGGTCAGACCGTCTCGACGGCGTTCGAAACGAAGCTCGCGATCTCCCGGGTCGAGAACGGCTTGCGCAGGAAGCGGACATCACGCAGCGGACGCGGCACGTCCTTGGGCGCCGAGCCCGAGACGAAAGCGAACGGCGTGCCGCTGGCGAGCAGGCTTTCCGCCACGCCGAACGTCTTGCCGCCGACGACGTCGATATCGAGCAGGGCGCAGGAGAGCGGTGACGCCACCGCAAGCCGCGCGTCCTTCACCGACTCGACGATGATCAACTCCGCCGTGTCGCCGAGTTCCTCGGCGACTGCGGATTCGATGTCCATCGCGATGAACGGATCGTCCTCCACGATCAGGATTCGGATATCTGACATCTATCCAGCCTCCCTTTCTAAAATTGAATCGGCTTCGATGTGATCGGTCAACGTCACAGCTTTCCCGAGGTTCCCCCAAACGCCCGTAATCTACAGGTGATTGGATCGAATTCGATTCAACTTGCAAGAAAAGGGTTAGCAAATCCTAAGTGTCCGTCCGCTCATCTCCGCCCGCGCGAAGGGGCCGGCGTCAGTTCGAATCCGGTCACGCCGACCGCCACGTTGATGCCGCGCGTGGACTGCAGGGACAGCGGCTGGAGCCGGACCTGATTGTCGGCGCCGCCGACCAGAGCCGTCGCGGCCCCGCCGGCGCCGACCGACGCGCCCGCGCTCGCCCCGACATAGCGGCCGGCGAGGACGCCGAGAGGCGCTCGCGCATAGGGGCCATAGACGCGCCACGACATCGCGCTGCCCCGGATCGTGCCGAGGTCGAGCCCGAAGCTGCGCACCGTGCCGACATAGCGCTGCGTCGGGCCGCGGCGCGGCGCGAACCGGCAGTCCATGGAGCGCTGCGACGTCACGACGAGGCCGATCGCGCCACTGACGGCGCAGGTCAGCCGGCCGGCCGGCGCATCGGACTGCGCCTGGGCCACGTCGGACGAAATGAGAGCCGCCGCGGTGCAGAAGGCGGCGAGGCTTGCTCGGTTCAACATTCTCAATCTCCTGTCATCGTGGTTGCCGGAAAACGCCGCAATCGCTCCACAGTTCCTGCCTTGACTCGGAACCCGACCGGATATGTGGCGTTATGGATCAAAAGCCGGACGGAAGGCCGACGATGTCCCCTGAACAGAGCCAATATCCCGGACGCGGACAGAACCGGAGTCTCATCTTCGCGATGCGCGAGGATGATGCAATCGCTGCCACGCCGTTTTGGGAGCTGGAGGCGCTGATCGCGGCCGGCTGCGATCTCACCGAGGCGTTGCTGGTGATCTCCGCCCGACGCGACTATCGCGCCGGCCATGGTTTCGGTCATGGTTGGGGCGTGCATGCCGGGGTCTCGTTCTCCAGAACCGCGCATCGGGAAAGCCTGTCCTAGCAAGACCATCCCCGTCACTGGCAGAAGCGGCTCGAGCCCGAGCGACGGGCCTGTATGTCGACATGCAGATGATTGGCGTGGGCCGCGTCTGCCCCCGGTCCCAGAACCGTCGTGAAGGCGCCGCAGGCCGACTGCCTCACCGCCTCAAGGAAGGCGATCTGCTCCGGTCCGCTGGGGCGCTCGACGCTGATGACCGTTTCGGAGGTCGCCCTGTCGAGCCCTTTGCCGTCTTGTTGCGTCTTCCTGTTCCGCGAAGTCTTGCTGTCTTGCGGGCTCTGGCCGTCGCTGAAAGCCCTGCCGTCGGACGATGCCGCGGCTGTGCCGGCATCGGCGGACTTGTCTTTCTCGAGCACGACGCCGAAGATGTCGAGCGCACGTCCGGTCGAATGCTCGCTGAGCGGGCCGCTGCTGGAGCGGTTGCGTCGCCTGCATTCATGGCCGCCGCCGACGCGCAGGCGCGTGACGCGTTGCGAGAAGTGACCCTTGCCCAGAGGCCGCAGTCCCGTCTGAGCCCAGCGGGCAATCGACGCGGCGAGGTCGCAGGCCATCGTCGCCGGCGGGTCGAACGCCAGAGTCTCCGCGGTTTCTCCCTGACGAAGCGTGAGCCTGCGCACCAGAACCGGCTCCTCGACGCGGCAGCCGGGATCGATCCCGGCGTTCAGCTTGACGGGATCGATCGGCGATATGCCGTCGCCATGGCTGGCGGACAGGCCGACCGTGCAGGACAGCGAGGTCGGCGGAGTGGGCATGGCCGGTTCCGCCGGATTGGCGGTTTTGACGTCCGTTTCCGCCGGCGTGGAATTGGTCTGGACCTTGGCCGGCTCCATCGGCGAGAGGCGCGGAAGGCTGGCCGGCCGTCGTGGCGGCAGGAGTTCGCGGGCTGTGCGTGTCTGCTCCGCACTCACGCTCTGCGCATCGGCCGGCATTGTCACGGCAAGCATGACGGCCGCCAGCCAACGGGGAAAGCGCCTCACGCGCCCTGACCGTCCCGCATCGCGGGTCAGCCGTCGAGCGCGGAAGCGCCAGCGACGGCGGTTGCCGTCGTCGCGGCGAGCAGCAGGGACAAGGCTTCGGTCATCGGAACGTCGGTGGAAACGAGCCCGCCGAACAGGGCGGTTGCGATCGATGCGGCCGCGACCACGGCCGCCACGAAAATCATCAGCATGAACGTCGCTCCTCCCGAAGATCCCGACCTCTTCCCCATCTTGGCCAGAACGGCGCCGACGCTGTTTTGTTCCCGGGACCGATGCCGATCCGGCTTGAACGCGAAAGGCCCGCGACGCGTGCTGCGTCGCGGGCCTCCGGATGCGAAAGCGGGCTCGCCTTCAGGGGTATTTCCCGTCAGGCAGCCTTCCCGTCAGGCAGCTTTGCGGCCGGCGCGGCGGTCGAAGAACAGCGCCTGGCTGATCGCGGCCTTCACCGCCTCGGGCTGGAAAGGCTTGGTGATCAGGAAGGCGGGCTCGGGCCGGTCGCCGGTGAGCAGGCGCTCGGGATAGGCGGTGATGAAGATCACCGGCACGTCGATCGAGCCCAGAATCTCGTTGACGGCGTCGAGCCCGGAGCTGCCATCGGCGAGCTGGATGTCGGCCAGCACGAGGCCGGGGCGCTTCTTGGCGACGAGCGCGATCGCCTCGCGATGGGTGCGGGCGACGCCGGTGACGGTGTGGCCGAGTTCCTCGACCATGGTCTCGATGTCGAGCGCGATGATCGGCTCGTCCTCGATGATCAGCACGTCGGTCGCGACCTGCTCGGCGATCTCCTGGCCGGCTGTCTGGACGAGGGCGGCCGCTTCTGCCGCGTTGACGTCCATGATCTGCCCGACCTCCTCGATCGAGAATCCTTCGACGGTGCGCAGCAGAAAGGCCTGGCGCGGACGTGGCGTCAGAGCCTCGAGATTGCGCTCGGCGGAGGAGCGGTCGAGTTCGGTTTGCCCGCTGGGCGTGGTGTTGAGGCCCACCGAGGACCATAGCTTCAGGAAGATGTTGTAGAGGCCGACGCGCGGGTTGAGGGCGCGGGGAAACGACGACGGATCAAGGATCAGCGCCTCCAGCATCGCCACGACATAGGCGTCTCCACCTGTTTGAGTGCCACTGAGTGCGCGGGCGAACCGGCGCAAATAGGGCAGATGGGGCGCAATTTCCTTGGCGATCGACATAATCCGTCCTCTGTCACGTGCGCGGAAATGAGCACTGGCGGCGGCTTGCTGACAAGCGATTTATTTTACGTTCGCTTTGGAACTTTTCCGGGAACCGGCCGTTTCGGTGTCGTATATGTGTGTGGTTGGCGGATGTTTCAACTTTGGCGGAGCAATCCTTCACGGTTGGTGTTGAAGATGATCATGGCGCGACCTTCTGGAAAAGTAGGCCGCCACGGGCGCGAGGGTAATGATGAACGGGATTGAGACGGGTGTGGCGGATCCGACCGGGGGGCCGGACGACGCCGATGTTTTTCTGGACCCGAAGGTTCAGGAGTCGATCGGGCGCTCGCTGAAGGCGCATTACGACGACATCGTCAATGCGCCGGTTCCGGACAAGTTTCTGGTTCTGCTCGCGCAACTCGAAGCGCAGGAGCGCCGCGCCGCGGGGGACGCGACCGATGAGCGCCACTGAGTTCAAGGACGGCCTCATCAAGGAAATCCCGAACCTGCGCGCCTTCGCGGCGTCGCTCTCGGGCTCGATGCAACTCGCCGACGACCTCGTGCAGGACACCCTTCTGAAAGCGTGGGGCAATTCTGAAAAGTTCGAACCCGGCACGAGTCTGCGCGCCTGGCTCTTCACCATCCTGCGCAACACCTATTATTCGCTCTACCGCAAGCGCGGCCGCGAGGTGCAGGACAGCGAGGGCACCTATGCCGAGCGGCTCGCCGTGCGCGGCAACCAGGAGAGCCATCTCGACCTCGCAGATTTCCGCAAGGCGCTGGCGAAGCTGCCCGAGGAGCAGCGCGAGGTGCTCATCATGGTCGGCGCGACGGGCCTGTCCTACGAGGAGACGGCCGAAATCTGCGGCGTCGCCATCGGCACGATCAAGAGCCGGGTGAACCGGGCGCGCACGAAGCTCGCCGAGCTTCTCTCGATCGGCGGTCTCGACGATCTCGGCCCTGACCGGCAAAGCGCGGCCGCGCTGCAAAGGGTCGGCTCGGAAATCGTCGGCATCTGATGCGGCTGACGCGGTTCAGGACCGTCAGGAGCCGGTTGCTGGCGTTGCTTGTCCTGATCACGTTGCCGATCGCGCTGCTGACGGCGATCACGGCCGTCACGACCTACCAGACGGTGATGACCGCGATCCGGAGCGGGCAGGTGCGCGCGGCCGACGACTACGCCGTCAGAACGCGGGTCTGGTATCGTGGCAACCTGCGCGCGCTGCTGGCGGCCGGATCGGTCCTGACGCGGGAGCAAGCCGCGGATTGCACGGCGTCCGCGGCCGCGATGCTGGCCCAGACTGTCGGCTTTCGCGCCATTCGGGTCAGCGCGCAGAACGGGGTCAGCTGCGGCGCCGCGCTCGATGCCGCCATATCGGCTGCTGACATGGCGGCGGCGACAGTCGCATTGTCGTCGCGTCCCTCGGTGCGCGTCTGGGCCGGCGTCGAACTGGCCGAAGTCCGGTACGACGTCGTCTCGATCGGCGGACAGCGCTATTTCGCCGTCTATTCCCGCAACACCGATGCATCGCGGTCGATGCGCGAAGGCCTGCTGCTGATCGCACAGGAACTGCTCGACACGGTCTTCGATCTCGGCGAAGCCGATGCCGGTTTCAAGATCGCGCTGGTCAGCCGCTCGGATGGACCGCTGGTGGCTCGCGGCGCGGGCGAGCGTGACATGTCCTGGCTTCCGCGACGGCCGCTGATACCGGGTCAGGCCATGCGCTGGGACGCCGGGAGCCAGTCCGGGACCATGCGCGCCTATGCCGCGCGCATGGTGGCGGAGCCGGATTTCTACGTGCTGGCGAGCTTCGACGATCGCGCCGAGAGCGCGGCCTTCACCCAGTTTCTGATCCTGCTTCTGACGCCGCTCGTGACCCTGGCGCTGCTTTGCGTCGTCTATCTGCGCGCGATCGACCAGCATGCCGTGCGCTGGCTGCGCGGCATCGAGGCGGCCGCGCGGGCGCGTTCGACCCTGACCAGCGCGCGCGCCGTGGTGGCCGACGACATGCCCTCGGATATCCGCAGCGTGGCGGAGGCGTTCAACGGCATGGTCGAGGAGCAGGAGGTGCGGCAGCGCAAGCTCCAGACCGCGCTCGACGACAACCGCTTCCTCGTCCGCGAACTGCATCACCGCGTCAAGAACAGCCTTCAGGTGGTGCAGAGCTATATCGGACTGACCAAGCGCGACTATCGCGGCGAGGCCAGGCTGGCCCTGTCGGATGCCGAATGCCGCGTGCATGTGCTCTCGGCCGCATACCGTTTCACCCTGGCCGATGGCGAGATGCAGCCGGTCCGCGTCGATCTCTTCCTCGAAGATGTCGTGACCATGATCTCGAACCTGCTGCGCAATCGCGACCAGTGGATATCGGCCACGCTGGACACGCAGGCCACGCTCTCGGTCGACCGTATCATCCCGCTCGGCTTCCTGATCGTCGATGTCGTCTCGCGCGCGCTGCGGGACACGGCGAAAGTCAGCATCGGCCTGACGGCGCGCGCTCACGACGAAAGCGGCATCGAGGTCGAGATCACGGCGGATCGCGAGCTGCCCCATAGCGAACCGCCCAAGCTGTTCGCCGGGCTGGTCGCCCAGATCGAGGCGGTCCAGACCGTCAAGCCGGAAGGCCGCGCGCTCGGCGCCTGGCGAATCGGAACGTCCGGCTGAAGGCCCTCAGGCGGGGGCGTCGATCATCTCGATCGAGACGCCGACGCTGAGGCCCAGAAACGATCCGGTCAGCCCGGTGAAGCTGCCGGAGACGGGCGACGCGTCCTCCGGCACACGCGCCACCGCGACGCGCAGCAGCTGGCGGTCGGCGACGAGGTCGTTGGTCGGGTCGAACTCCACCCAGCCGTCGCCCGGGATGAAGACGTCGGCCCAGGCGTGGGTGAGGCCGACCGAGGATACGAGCCCGGCCGCATCCGGCGAGCGGTCATGGATGTAGCCGGTGACGAAACGCGCCGCGAAGCCCATCCGGCGGGCCAGTTCGATGAACAGCCAGGCATAGTCGCGGCACGATCCCGCCGCCTGCCTGATCGTGTCGGCCGGATGCTGGGTGCCCTCGTCGTAACGCAGCGCATAGCTCAGGCCGGTATAGATCGCGTGGGCGAGATCGCGCAGCAGATGGCCGGAGCCCTGTCCGATCCTGGCGCGGAAATCCGCCAGCCACTGGTCGAGCAAGCCGTCGGGGTCGGCCGCGGCGAGATCGAGATAGGGCTGCAGCACGGCCCGTTCCGCGTCGCTGTAGACCACGCCGGTGATCGCGCCGGTCGTCTCGATTTCCGTGCGCGGCAGGGCCGAGCCGAAGCGCTGGATCACAAGCTCGCTGACGATGTCGAGCGTGTCGGCCTGCACGTCGAAATTCGCGATCGCGACCGAGTTGCCATAGGCGTCGTGCATCCAGCGCAGCCGTGCCTGCGGCGTGATCGTCAGCGCGGTGTCGACAACGCGGAGGTCGAAGGAATCGCGTGGCCGCAGCATCAGACGGTGCGGTCCGAACTGGACCGGCCCGGCATAGTTGTAGGTCGTCGCATGCCGAATGCGCAGATACATCGTCGTCCTCGGGAGAAGCGGGCCGTCCGCCGCCCGTGATCGGGGCGGCGCAAAAAACAAGCCGCCCGAAGGCGGCTTTGGAGGTGTCGCGCGAGGGAGCGCTATTGCAAAGAACGCAACGGGATCGAAGCGGTTCCCGCCGCATCGAAATATTTTCAGCGGGTGACCGTGTTCGCCGGGACGGCGAGACTCGCCTGCTGCGCGCTCGGGATGGCGCGCTTGACGTTCGTCACGGCGCGCTCGCCGGGATTGACGGCGGCGAACCTGACGTCGGTCGGAATGTTGCGCTCGATCTTGGCCTGCTCGACCGATGTCGAGCTCTGGTCGGCCGGAGCCCGGATGCCGGCGCCGAAGGTCAGGGTCGCGACAGCGATGCCCATGAAGCCGAAGAAGAGGCTGGCGCGCTTGATGGGGGCAAGGCTGTTGGTCAACATCTGTCTCTCCCGTCGCCGTGACCGGCCGCCAAAGGCCGATTTCATGACGGATTAACGTCGCTCCCGCGTACAGGTTCCGTTTCGGGACAGGTCGCCTGGCGAGATGCCGTTTTCGTGAACGCGTCCTTCCGAACGGATGCCGGGTTCAGGTCACCGGATCGTTGGCGGCCTCCTTGGTGCGGAACAGGCGCCAGAGTGATTTGCCGAGCCGTCGCGAGGTCAGGTGCGCGCCGGCGAGGCGCTTCTCCAGCGTGATCTTGCGGTCGTGATACTCCTCGAGGCCGGGCCGGTGGCCGACGCTGATGACGGTCGAGCGGGCGAGCTCGCTCTCGAGCAGCGAAAGCAATGAATTCTGACTGTCCTCGTCGAGCGCCGAGGTGGCCTCGTCCATGATGATGATGTCGGGCCGCTGGATCACGAGCCTGGTGAAGGCGACGCGCTGGCGTTCGCCGCCGGACAGGATGCGGTCCCAGGCGTCGGTCTCGTCGAGCCGCCTGGCCATGTAGCCGAGGCCGCAGCGTTTCAGCGCGGCGACGATCGTCCCGTCCGTCACCGGCAGTTCGGCCTCCGGATAGAGCAGCACGGTGCGGAACGTTCCGATCGGCAGGTAGGGCTTCTGCGGGACGAAGGCCATCGACTTGCCGCGCGGCACGGTGATCGAGCCCGAGCCCCATGGCCACAGGCCGGCGAGCGCCCGGATCAGCGTGCTCTTGCCGGTGCCGCTCTCGCCGACGATCAGCACCTTTTCGCCGAGCCCGATCACGGTCGAGGCGTCGGTGATCACCGCCCGGCCGTTGCTGTGGGCGATCGAGAGATTCTCCAGATGGATCGCGCCGTCCTCGCTTTCGCCGATCTGGATCCGGGTGTCGCCCTCCATGATCGTGCCGAGATCGAGCGCTTCCAGCGCCTCCTGCAATTCGTCGACGCGGCTGACCGAGGCGAACCACTCCGCCAGCCTGACGAAGTTGTCGACGAACCAGATCAGCGCCGCCTGCACGGCGCTGAAGGCCGCGACCACCTGCATCACGGCGCCGAGCGAAACCTCGCCCGAGAGATATTTCGGCGCGATCAGCAGAAGCGGCACGATCGGGAACAGCGCCCCGTTGGTGTTGAGCACCAGCGCGATCACGCCCTGCTGCCGGATGACCTTGAGCCATGCCGCGACGACGCGGCCGTAGTTTTCGCCGACCGAGCTGCGCTCGTCGGCGTCGCCGCGGATCAGCGCGATGCTCTCGGCGTTCTCGCGCAGCCGTGTCATCTCGGCGCGGAACTGCGCCTCGGTCTCGTTCTTGGCCGAGATCTTGCGGACCAGCGGCCGGCCGGCGAAATAGGCCGCCAGCGACGCGACCACGGCGTAGAGGATCGCGGCGAGCGCCATATAGCTCGGGATCACGATCGCGACGCCGCCCAGCGTGAACGAGGCCGAGCCGGCCACGACCCAGAGGATCGTGGCGAAGGTCGCGGCCGTGACGGCGGCGCTGATCAGCCCGATCGCGAACTCGACCAGCGGCTCGATCGCGAGCCGGACATCGTCGGCGATGCGGTATTCGGGCGCGGTCTGTTCCTTGGCGATGAACTGAAGCCGGTAGTAGCGCTGGTCGGCGATCCACCAGCCGGCGAGCCGCCGCGTCAGATATTCGCGCCAGCGCGTCTGCAGCAGCATCCGGCTGATCACCAGCGCCGACAGCGTCAGCGACGAGACCACGACGAGCAGCGGAAGCCACGCGACCACGCTCCAGACATTGGCCGCTTCGCGCGTCTCCAGCGCGTCGAAGAACATCCGGTTCCAGGCGTTCACGCCGACGGCGGTCGTGATCTGGGCCGCGACGAAAGCCAGCACGGCCAGCGTCAGGAGCCAGGCGCGCCAGCGCGTCGGCCCCGTCCAGAACGGCAAGGCGACCGCGAAGAAACGGCGCATGCGCGAACGCTCCGTGGTGCTGGGCAGGTCGGTCATGCGCGGCGGCTCCAGGCGTGGCGGACAGACGGATCGAGGCGGCGGCATCCGACGCATCAGCAGAACCGCATGCCGCCGCCGCCGGTTCCCTGCTTGCCAGCATCATGCTGCAATGCACAGGTAGCAGAACTACGTCATTTGACCTTGAGCCGGACGCAGGAAGGCTGGCAGTCTGGCGGCGGGTCGGGGGAAAGCGTCCAGGCGATGACGGGGATTGTGAGAGAAAGCCGTCTCGGCGTGCCGTGCCTGGCTTGTCCGCTGCGTCTGAAACCGGCCTTCAAGGACAAGCCCGACGACGAGGTCCGCTTCATCCAGTCGATGAAGGTCGATCATCGTCAGGTTCCAGCCGGAAGCGACATCATCCATCCGGGCCAGGAGGATGCCGAACTCTACACGCTCTTCTCCGGCTGGGCCTTTCGCTACAAGTCGCTGCCCGACGGCCGCCGCCAGATCCTGAACTTCCTGCTGCCGGGCGATCTCGTGGGCTTGCAGGCCTCGCTGCTCAGCGCGGCCCAGCACGGCATCGAGGCGCTGACCGATGTCGAGCTGTGCGTGTTTCCGCGCAAGCGCATCTGGGATCTGTTCGTGCGGATGCCGAGCCTGTCCTACGAGATCGCCTGGCTCGGATCGCGCGAGGAAAGCCTGATCGACGAGAACCTGACCTCGGTCGGCCAGCGCAGCGCCGGAGAGCGCATCGCGGCGATGGTGATCTCGCTCTATCGCCGTGCCGACGCGCTCGGCCTCGTGACGGATGGCGGCTTCGCCTTCCCGCTGTCGCAGCAGCAGCTGGCCGATGCGCTCGGCCTGTCGCTGGTCCATACCAGCAAGACCTGGTCGCGCCTGCGCCGGGCCGGCCTTTTCTCCATCGGCGGCGGCCGGCTGACGCTGCTCAATCCGCGTCTGACGGCGCGCATGGCCTCGCTCTTCGAACAGGAATTCCGGCCGCGCCCTCTGATCTGACCGACCATCGCGAAGGCCTTGCAAGAACCTCTGGACCTCAAGGCGTCTTGACCCCATATGAGGGGTCGGTAACGTCGCGTTTCCGTCATTATGCTGCCCGTCGCAGCGGCGTCAGAGGTCAGATGTCTCAACTTGTCCGGCAGAGGCGCTCGCGCGCGCCCTCGCTCGCGGCGCGGATCGGCCGGTCCAGCGTGGCCGCGCGCATCGAGGACGAGGTGCGCGTCACGGCGGCCGATCTCGTCGATAGCGTGGCCGAGGTCCGGCTGAAGGTCGCCACCGTCCGCTACAAGGTCGAGGACGAGGTCCGCCTCACCGCCGGCCGCCTCAGGACCCGTGTCAGCAAGGCTGCCGACGAGGCCAGGAACAAGCTCGGCGACGAGGCGCGTTTCATCCGCTCCTGGCTCGACGCCCCGATGCGCACCGGCTCGGTGACGCCGTCGAGCCCGGCGCTCGCCCGGCGCATGGCCTCTTTCGTGGACCCCGAAATCGCCGGCCCCGTGATCGAGATCGGTCCGGGCACGGGCCCCGTCACCGAGGCGCTGCTCGAGCGAGGCATCGACGAGGCGCGGCTGATCCTGGTCGAATACAGCCCGGAATTCTGCACGCTTTTGCGCCAGCGCTTTCCCCGCGCCACCGTGATCGAGGGCGACGCCTATGCGCTTTCGACGACGCTCGCGGGACATCTCGACGGCAAGGCGGTCGCGGTCGTCTCCAGCCTGCCGTTGTTCTCGCGCCCGCCCGCGATGCGCAGCGCCTTCGCCCGCGACGTCTTCAGGCTGCTGGCGGACGGCGCGCCGCTGATCCAGTTCACCTATTCGGTGATCTCGCCGGTGCCGCGCAAGGGCTCCGGCCTCAAGGCCTTCGTCTCCGACTGGGTTCTGCGCAACATCCCCCCCGCCCGCGTCTGGGTCTACCGCCGCGCCAACTGAAGGCGAGCCCTGATCCATGCCCGCGCCAAAGGTTCTCGTCCTCTCCGGCTCGGACCGGCCCGGATCGCTCAATGCGACGCTGGCGGCGCTCGCGGCGCGCAAGCTCGGCGCCGGCGCGACCCTGATCTCGCTGTTCGACTATCCGCTGCCGTTCGTGGATGAATCGCATCGCGGCCATCCCACGCCGGAAGCGTCCGCGCTCGGCGCTCTCGTCGGAGGGCACGCCGGCCTGTTCATCGCCTGCCCCGAATACAATTCCGGCTACGCGCCGGCGCTGAAGAACGCGCTCGACTGGATCAGCCTGGCGCGGCCGGGCGGGCCGGCGCTCGCCGGCAAGGTCGTCGCGCTCGGCGGCGCGTCGCCGAGCCCGCGCGGCGCCTATCGCAGCCTGACGCAGCTGCGCACCGTGCTGGAGCTCGGCTTCGGGGCGCTGGTCATTCCCGAGATGGTTTCGGTGCCGCATGCCGACAAGGCTTTCGACGAGGCCGGCGGCTTCGTCGCGGAGGCGAATGCCAAGACGCTCGACGCGGCGCTGGCCCGGCTTCTGAAACTGGCCGCCGCGCCGGCCTGACCATCCGGACATCCAGCCGCCGAGGCCGGACGCGAGCTTGACCGCGCGGCTCCGGCCGGGCCTTCTGCCGCTCGCGAACCGGGGAGGGGCCCTGCGGTGACGGAGATCGCGCGGCTCGTCCGCGACATTGCCGAGGCGATGGCCGCCGCGCCCGAGCGTGGCGAGGTCGCGACCTATATCCCGCCGCTCGCCCGGATCGATCCGCGTCGCTTCGGACTTTGCGTCGTGCTGGCCGATGGGACCGTGCACGCCGCCGGCGATGCCGACGAGACCTTCTCGATCCAGAGCGTCTCGAAGGTGTTCGCGCTGACGCAGGCGCTCGGCAAGACCGGCGACACGCTCTGGCGCCGCGTCGGCCGCGAGCCGTCGGGCACCCCGTTCAACTCGATCGTCCAGCTCGAGCGCGAGCAGGGCATTCCGCGCAATCCCTTCGTCAATGCCGGCGCGCTCGTCGTCGCCGACGTCAACCTCGCCGGCCACGAGCCGCGCGTCGCCATCGGCGAACTGCTGCGCTTCGTGCGCTACCTCGCCGACGACGACGGGATCGCGATCGACGAGCACGTCGCCCGCGCCGAACAGCGGACCGGCTTCCGGAACGTCGCGCTGGCCAACTACATGAAGGCCTTCGGCAACATCCAGCACGCGCCGGAGCTGACGCTCGGCGTCTATTTCCACCAATGCGCCATCGCGATGAGCTGCCGCCAGCTCGCCATGGCCGGGCGCTATCTGATGCATGGCGGGTTGCTGGAGCCGGGCGGCCCGCGCGTCGTCTCGGCCCAGCGCGCCCGGCGGATCAACGCGCTGATGCTGACCTGCGGCCATTACGACGCCTCGGGCGATTTCGCCTTCAGGGTCGGCCTGCCGGGCAAGTCCGGCGTCGGCGGCGGCATCCTCGCGATCGCGCCGGGCAAGGCCGCGATCGCGGTCTGGTCGCCAGGCCTCAACGCCAACGGCAATTCGATGCTCGGCACGCAGGCGCTGGAGCGGCTGGCCGAGGCGACGGGCTGGTCGGTGTTCGGCTCCGGCTGATTTGGCTGGACGAGGCCGACCGCCCGACCGTGGTCACGTATCCACCGTCGCGTTCAGCGCGTTGCTCTGGATGAACTCGCGGCGCGGCTCGACCACGTCGCCCATCAGCTTGACGAAGAGGTCGTCGGCCTCGTCGTTCTGGTCGTTGCGGACGCGCAGCAGCGAGCGCGCGTCGCGGTCGAGCGTCGTCTCCCAGAGCTGGTCCGGGTTCATCTCGCCGAGCCCCTTGTAGCGCTGCAGCGAGACGCCCTTCTTGCCGATGGCGATGACGGCGTCGAACAGGTCGGTCGGCCCGTTGACGGCATGGTCGTCGCCCTTGCGGCTGAGCACGCCAGGCTTGGCGTAGGCCTCCCGCAGGGAGGCGGCGGCCGCGTCGAGCTTGCGCGCCTCGGCGCTGGCGAGCAGGCCCGCGTCCAGAGCCGCGACCTGCTTCACGCCGCGCACCATGCGCGAGAACAGGAAGCCGCCATCGGCGATCCGGCCTTCCCAGCCGCGCTCCAGATCGTCGGAGACCGCATCGAGCCGGACGGCCACGGCGGCAGCCTTGGCGGCGGCCTCCGCGTCGCTGTCGCTCGCGAGCGGGTGCAGCGCGCCGGCGATCGCCATCTGCTCGACGACGCGGCGGTCGTAGCGCGAATGCAGCTGGCCGAGCGTGAAACGGACGCCGCGCGCCTCCTCGATCAGCACGCGCAGATCGGCGCCGCCGCGCTCGGCGAAGGTTATTCCGTCGCCTGCGCCGGTCTTGAAGACCGCGCCGTCGAGCGCCGTCTCGATCAGATAGTCCTCCAGCGCGCGCTCGTCCTTGAGGTAGACATGGCTCTTGCCGCGCGCCGCCTTGTAGAGCGGCGGCTGGGCGATGAAGAGGTGCCCGCGCTCGATCACCTCCGGCATCTGCCGGTAGAAGAAGGTCAGCAGCAGGGTGCGGATATGCGAGCCGTCCACGTCCGCGTCGGTCATGATGATGATCTTGTGGTAGCGCAGCTTCTCGATGTTGAACTCCTCGCGGCCGATGCCGGCGCCCAAGGCCGTGATCAGCGTGCCGACCTGTTCCGACGAGAGCATCTTGTCGAAGCGCGCCCGCTCGACGTTCAGGATCTTTCCGCGCAGCGGCAGCACCGCCTGGTACTCGCGGGCGCGGCCCTGCTTGGCCGAGCCGCCGGCCGAGTCGCCCTCGACGATGAAGAGCTCCGACTTGGCCGGGTCGCGCTCCTGGCAGTCCGCCAGCTTGCCCGGCAGCGAGGCGATGTCGAGCGCGCCCTTGCGCCGCGTCAGGTCGCGCGCCTTGCGGGCCGCTTCGCGGGCGGCGGCGGCTTCCGCCACCTTGCCGACGATCAGCCTGGCCTCGGGCGGGTGCTCCTCCAGCCAGGTCGCCAGCGCCTGGTTGACGACGTTCTCGACCACGGGCCGGACCTCCGAGGAGACGAGCTTGTCCTTGGTCTGCGACGAGAATTTCGGATCGGGCACCTTCACCGAGACGATCGCCGTCAGACCCTCGCGGCAATCGTCGCCGGTGAGCGTGACCTTCTCCTTCTTCAGGATGCCGGAGCTTTCGGCATAGCCGGTGATCTGGCGCGTCAGCGCGGCGCGGAAACCGGCGAGATGGGTGCCGCCGTCGCGCTGCGGAATGTTGTTGGTGAAGCAGAGCACGTTCTCGTGGTAGCTGTCGTTCCACCACAGCGAGACGTCGACGGTGATGCCGTCCTTCTCGTTGGTCAGCATCAGCGGCTTGGAGATGATCGGGCTCTTGGCGCGGTCGAGATAGCGCACGAACGCCTCGACGCCGCCCTCATACATCAGCTCCTCGCGCACCACCTCGGCATGGCGGGCGTCGGTCAGGACGATGCGCACGCCGGAATTCAGGAAGGCGAGCTCGCGCAGGCGATGTTCGAGCGTCTTGTAGTCGAACTCGATCATCGTGAAGGTGTCCTGGCTCGGGGTGAACGTCACCTCCGTGCCGCGCTTGTCGCCGGCCGGCCCGACGACGGCGAGCGGCGAGATCGCGTCGCCGTGGCGGAACTCCATGTAGTGCTCGTTGCCGCCGCGCCAGATGCGCAGCTTCAGCGAGACCGAGAGCGCGTTGACGACGGAGACGCCGACGCCGTGCAGGCCGCCCGAGACCTTGTAGGAGTTCTGGTCGAATTTTCCGCCGGCATGGAGCTGGGTCATGATGACCTCGGCCGCCGAGATGCCTTCCTCGCTGTGGATATTGGTCGGGATGCCGCGCCCGTTGTCGGTCACGGTGACCGAGCCCTCGGCGTTCAGCGTCACGGTGACGAGGTCGGCATGGCCGGCGAGCGCCTCGTCGATCGCGTTGTCGACCACCTCATAGACCATGTGGTGCAGGCCCGAGCCGTCGTCGGTGTCGCCGATATACATGCCCGGCCGCTTGCGCACCGCATCCAGGCCTTTGAGAACCTTGATGGAATCGGCGCCATAGGCGGCGTCCTCGAGGTCGCGGGCAGCTTCGTTCATGTCGGGGTCCTTCGGCGGGCGGCGGCGCGTCCGCGATCGTCTCGATTCGTATCACGAATATAGCCGTTCAGTGCGGCTTTTTCACGCGCATACGCGTGCGTGCGCGCGAGAGCAGCTAAAGCGCCTCAACATTTCTGTTGAATTCAACACTAGTGTTGACTGTGACATGGTGATGAACGCGCAGGAATTGACGAAGTGGCTTGCGGCGCGCGGCTGCGCCTTCGACCCCGAAAAGGGCGGATCGGGCCATCTCGTCGTTCGGCGCGGCGCCTTGAAATCTGAGATACCCATGCATGGCGCGCGCAAGGAACTGGGCGCCGGGCTCGTCAATGCGATCAAGAAGCAACTGGGATTGAAGTGATGCTCGCCTATCACGTTGAACTGACGCCGGACGACAACGACACCTTGCTGGTGCTCTGTCCAAGCGTGCCGATGGTCGCGACCTATGGCGAAACGCGGGAAGAGGCGCTGTTTAACGCCAGAGACGCGATCGCGACGGCGCTGGCCAGCATGATCGCCGACGGCGAGGAGATTCCAGCCGCCGATACGGCCGGTACGCTAGTGCGCCTCCCGATGCTGACCACGCTGAAGGTCGAGTTGTATCGGGCGCTAAGGGAAGCCGGGATCAACCGGGCCGAGCTGGCGCGGCGGCTGGGCTGGAAGCGGGAATCGGTCGACCGACTGTTCCGGCTCGACCATGCCTCGCGGCTGAATCAGATCGAGGCTGCGATGTCTGCGATCGGCAAGACGTTCGACATCGGGGTCCAGGAGGCAGCCTGACGGCCCGTCGGGGCCTGCAGTCGTTTGCGGGTTGTCACGCTTCGCCTCAGTCGAGGCGGGGCGTGTCGCTGTGGCCGAGGTCGCGCTCCGGCGCGATCACGTCGCGCACGCGCTGCTTCAGGATCTTCGCCTCGGGGAAGCCGTTGTCGGCCTTGCGGTCCCAGATCGCCTGCCCGTTGCAGGTGATCACGAAGATGCCGCCGGAGCCGGGAACGAGCGCGACCTCTCCGAGATCCTGCCCGAAGGTCGAGAGCAGCTCCTGCGCCAGCCAGGCGGCGCGCAGCAGCCACTGGCACATGCTGCAATAGGTGATGACGACGCGGGGTTTGGCTGAGGTCTCGGTCATGGCCCGCTTGTGGCAAGATCGGCCTGCGCTGACAAGATCGTTTGGCGACCGCAAGCCGGTCAGCCGTCGAAGCCAGCGATCGCTTCCAGGAACGCCTCGCCATATTGCGTCAGTTTGCGCTCGCCGACGCCTTCGATCGCGCGCATCTGGTCGAGCCCCACCGGCCGCTCGCGCGCCATCGCGATCAGGGTCCGGTCGGTGAAGATGATGTAGGCCGCGACGCCCTCCTCGCGGGCGATCTGGAGCCTCAGGCGGCGCAGATGCTCGAACAGCCCGGCCGTGCCCTCGTCGAGCCCGTCGGCGCGGGCGGCCTCGCGTTCGCTGCGCCGCGTCCGCCGGTCGGCATAGGGGTCCGCCCGCAGCGCGATCGGCTCGCGCCCGAGCAGGATCTCGTCGCCCTTCTGCGTCAGGCAGAAGCCGCCATGCTCGACGCTGGCCTCGGCCAGCGCGCCGGCCGCGAAGAGCTTGCGAGCCAGCGCCGTCCAGGCGCTTCTCGGCTTGTCCTTGCCGACGCCGAACGTCTTCAGGCCGTCATGGTTCTGGCGGCGGATCGCCTCGGTCACCGTCCCGGTCAGGATGTCGGCGAGATGGGCCGCCCCGAAGCGCTGGCCCGAGCGCGCCACCGCCGAGAGCAGTTTCCGCGCGTCGAGCGTGGCGTCGATGAGCTGCGCATCCGCGCCGCAGAGATCGCAGCGGAGCGGCGCGTCGCCATGTTTGCAGCTCTGGGCCTCCTCGCCGAAATAGGAGAGCAGCGCGCCGCGGCGGCAGAGCGCCGATTCGCACAGATCGATCATCGCGTTGAGCCGCTTGTGCTCGATCCGTCGCCGCTCGTCGTCGATCGCCTTCTCGTCGATCTGGCGGCGGCGCAGCGCCATGTCCTCGATGCCGTAGAGCGTCAGCGTGTCGGCTGCGAGCCCGTCGCGCCCGGCGCGGCCGATCTCCTGGTAGTAGCTCTCGATCGAGCCCGGCATGTCGGCATGGACGACGAAGCGGACATCGGGCTTGTTGATGCCCATGCCGAAGGCGATGGTGGCGCAGACCACGACCCCGTCCTCCTGCAGGAAGACGTCCTGGTTGCGGTTGCGCACGCCCTGCTCCATGCCGGCATGGTAGGGCAGGGCGTTCCAGCCCTTGCCGCGCAGGCCCTCGGCCAACCGCTCGGTGCGGCCGCGCGAGGAGCAGTAGACGATGCCCGAGCCGCCGCGATGCCGGGTCAGGAAATCGGCGATCTGGCGCTTGGGCTGGTCCTTGGGCGCGAAGGCGAGCTTGAGGTTCGGCCGGTCGAAGGAATGCACCACGAGATGCGGCGGTCGCGGGAAGAGCTGCTGGGCGATGTCGGCCTGCGTCTGCCGGTCCGCCGTGGCGGTCAGCGCCGTCACCGGCACGCCGCCGAGCGCCTCGCGGGCCTTGGCGAGCAGACGGTACTCCGGGCGGAAGTCGTGGCCCCATTGCGAGACGCAATGCGCCTCGTCGATGGCGAGCCGCGTCACGCCGAGCCGGCGCAGCCGCGAGACCAGCCCCTCGCCGGCCAGCCGCTCCGGCGAGACGAAGAGCAGCCTCAGGTCGCCGGCGTTGAGCCTGTCCCAGGCCTCGGCCGCCTCGCTCTCCGTATTCGTCGAGTTCAGCGAGGCGGCGGCGACGCCGGCCCGCGTCAATTGACCGACCTGGTCGCGCATCAGCGCGATCAGCGGCGAGACGACCAGCGTCAGCCCGCCCGCGACCAGCGCCGGCAGTTGGTAGCACATCGACTTGCCGGAGCCCGTCGGCATCACGGCGAAGACATCGCGGCCCGACAGCGCGGCCCCGATCACCTCCCACTGGCCGGGGCGGAAATCGTCGTAGCCGAAGACGGATTTGAGGATCGCGCGGGCGTCTGATTCGCGAGAAAGCGGCATCGGGCCGGTTTGCCCGAGATGCCGCGCCATGGCCAGCCTCAGGCCAGCGCCGCCAACAGATGGACCAGCGCGGCCAGCGCGAAGACGGCCGCTATGGCGCGCGAGGCGAGCGGCTTCAGGTCGAACCAGAGGAACTGCAGCGCCAGCCTGAGCAGCCAGAACAGGCCGCCCGCGAGCGGCAACGCCATGGCGGGCGCGCCGGCCTGCGCCTGCCAGAGCAGCGCCACGCCATAGATGACGAAAACGAAGCTCAGCATCACGTTCAGCGTCTGCGTGATCGCGGTATTCAGGCCGCCGGAAGGCCGCAGCCGCTCCGGCCAGCCGAAGAGCCGCCAGAAGGCGGCGTGAAACAGCGCGAAGCCGAGATCGATCAGCCCGGCCGCCGCCAGCACCGGCGTCAGCCCCGCGCCGCGATCGCCACCGCCGCGCCCGCCATCACCCCGCCGGTCAGGCGGTTGATCCGGCGCATCGCGCGCGGGCTCGCCACCAGCCGCCGCGCCCGGTCGGCCATGAAGGCGTAGGCCAGCATGGTCGAGCCGATGATCGCCGTCAGCAGCAGCGCGATCTCGGCGAAGAGCAGCGGCGTCATCGCGTCGAGATCGACCACCAGCGGCAGGATCGAGAGGAAGAAGACCATCACCTTGGGGTTGCCCATGGTCAGCGCGACGCCGCCGAAAAACAGCCGGACGCCTTCGCCCTTCGCCTGCGCGGCCTCGCGCAGCGCCTCGGCCGGCGCGGTCCAGAGCTTGAAGGCGAGATAAAGCAGATAGGCGCAGCCGGCATATTTGATCGCGACGAAGAGCCCGTGGAAGCCCTGCATCAGAACGGCGAGGCCAAGCGCCGTGCAGGAAAACCAGATCAGGTCGCCGAAGACGATGCCGGCCGCGAAGGGCAGCGAACGCCGGAAGCCGCTCGACAGCGAGCGCGCGGCCAGCGCCGCCACGGCCGGTCCGGGCGAGGCGACGGCCAGGAAATAGACGCCCGCGAAGACCAGAAGCCCTGCCAGATCCATCGCGTCGTTCCTTCAACCGGCTTTTCGACGGGCCGGACGATACAGCGCCGAAAGGCGCAGCGCCATGACCTGCCTGTTCCCGGTCGACGCCGCGTCGCAAATTTCCGCCGGAACGGCGAAACGGCCGGGAACTTTCGCCGGAGGTTTCCGTTGTTCGGGCACCAGCCGCACGGGCGGCACGACATTCAATTCAGGACGAGAGAAGGGAATACGGCGATGGGCAGCACGATGGACAAGGTCAAGGGTCTGGCCAACGAGGCCGCCGGCAACGTCAAGCAGGCCGCCGGCCGCGCCGCGAACAAGCCCGGCCTCGAGGCCGAGGGCATCGCCCAGGAGCGCAAGGGCGAGGCCCAGCAGGCGCTCGGCAAGGGCAAGGACGCCGTCAAGAAGGTGGTCGACAAGGCCTGATCCCGATCAGAGCCTGACCGAAGAGCGGGCCGCCGGAAGGCGGCCCGCTTTTTTGTTTTGCCTGGAAAGCACCACGTCATCCCGGGCAAGCGAAGCGCGGACCCGGCATCCATCCCGGAGCTGCGCGGCTTCGCCGCTAGTCCGGGATGACGCGGAGATCGGCCCGGCGGGTTGCCTCTAGGCCGCCCCGCCGAGGCCGCCCAGGAAGTCCTTGACCCGGCCGAAGAAACCGGCCGATTCCGGGTGGGTCGAATGCGAGCTCTCGCGCTCGAACTCCTGCAGCAGCTCGCGCTGGCGCGGCGTCAGCTTCTGCGGCGTCTCGATCAGGACCTGGATGTAGAGGTCGCCGAAGTCGCGCGAGCGCAGCACGCTCATGCCCTTGCCCTTGAGGCGGAACTGCTTGCCGGTTTGCGTGCCCTCGGGAATCTTCACCCGAGCCTGCTCGCCGGTCAGCGTCGGCACCTCGATCTCGCCGCCGAGCGCGGCCGAGGTCAGGCCCAGCGGCACGCGGCAGAACAGGTCGGCCCCGTCGCGCTGGAAGATCGCGTGCGGCTTGATCGACAGGAAGATGTAGAGATCGCCCGCCGGCCCGCCGCGCAGGCCGGCCTCGCCCTCGCCCGCGAGCCTGATCCGGGTGCCGTCCTCGACGCCGGCGGGGATCGTCACCGAGAGCGTGCGCTCGCGCGTGACGCGGCCCGCGCCGGAGCAGCTCTTACACGGGTCGTCGATGATCTCGCCGCGGCCGTTGCAGCTCGGGCAGGTCCGCTCGATCGAGAAGAAGCCCTGGTTGGCGCGCACCCGGCCATGGCCGCCGCAGGTCGGGCAGGTCCGCGACTTCGAGCCGGGCTTCGCGCCCGAGCCCGAGCACGCCTCGCAGGAAACCGAGGTCGGCACGCGGATCGAGGCGCTCTTGCCGGCATAGGCCTCTTCCAGCCCGATCTCGAGATTGTAGCGCAGGTCGGCGCCGCGCTCGCGCCCGTTGGCGGCGCGCGGCCCGCCGCGACCGCGTGCGTCGCCGAAGAAGGAATCGAAGATGTCCGACATGAAGTCGGAGAATTCCGGGCCCTGCTGGCCGCCGCCCTGATCGAAGGCCTGGTGGCCGTAGCGGTCATAGGCGCCGCGCTTCTGGCCGTCGGAGAGCACCTGATAGGCCTCGTTCAACTCCTTGAACTTGGCCTCGGCGCCCTTGTCGCCGGGGTGGCGGTCGGGGTGGCAGGTCATGGCGAGCTTGCGGAAGGCGCTCTTCAGCTCCGCATCGCTGGCCGTCTTGGCGACGCCGAGGATTTCGTAGTAGTCGCGCTTGGACATCGAAACAGCAGCCCCTTCGCTCCCTTGCGCGTCACGGCCGGGCTTGGACCCGGCCATCTTCGGCATGACAGCGATCAATTCCTCACGACGCCATCCGCGAACGCAATGGCCGGGTCAAGCCCGGCCATGACGTCGTCGGTTGTGGCTACGCGCCCTCAGGCGCTCTTCTTCTTGTCGTCGCTGACGTCCTTGAAGTCGGCGTCGATGACGTCGTCCTTCTTGGCCTCGGCCGGCTGCTCGCCGCCCCCGGCCGTCGGCGCTTCCGCCTGGCTGGCGGCATACATCGCCTCGCCGAGCTTCATCGAGGCCTGCATCAGGTCGGTCGAGCGCGCCGTGATGGTCTCGGCGTTGTCCTCGGCCAGAGCCGCCTTGAGCGCGTCGATCGCGGTCTCGATCGCCGTCTTGTCGGCGGCGGAGACCTTGTCGCCATAGTCCTTCAGCGACTTCTCGGTCGAATGCACCAGGCTCTCGCCCTGGTTCTTCGCCTCGACGACCTCGCGACGCTTCTTGTCTTCCGTCGCGTTGGCCTCGGCGTCCTTGACCATCTTCTGGATGTCGGCCTCGGACAGCCCGCCCGACGCCTGGATGCGGATCTGCTGCTCCTTGTTGGTGGCCTTGTCCTTCGCCGTCACCGAGACGATGCCGTTGGCGTCGATGTCGAAGGTCACCTCGATCTGCGGCATCCCGCGCGGCGAGGGCGGAATGCCCATCAGGTCGAACTGGCCGAGCGCCTTGTTGTCGGCCGCCATCTCGCGCTCGCCCTGGAAGACCCGGATCGTCACCGCGTTCTGGTTGTCCTCGGCGGTGGAGAAGACCTGGCTCTTCTTGGTCGGGATCGTGGTGTTGCGGTCGATCAGGCGCGTGAACACGCCGCCCAGCGTCTCGATGCCGAGCGAGAGCGGGGTCACGTCGAGCAGCAGCACGTCCTTGACGTCGCCCTGCAGCACGCCGGCCTGGATCGCGGCGCCGATGGCGACGACCTCGTCCGGATTGACGCCCTTGTGCGGCTCCTTGCCGAAGAACTGCTTCACCACCTCCTGGACCTTGGGCATGCGCGTCATGCCGCCGACGAGGACGACCTCGTCGATCTGCCCGGCCGAGAGCCCGGCGTCCTTGAGCGCCTTCTTGCAGGGTTCGATGGTGCGCTGGACGAGATCGTCGACCAGGCTCTCGAACTTGGCGCGCGAGAGCTTGATGGCGAGGTGCTTCGGCCCGGAGGCGTCGGCGGTGATGTAGGGCAGGTTGATCTCGGTCTGGGCCGTGGTCGAGAGTTCGATCTTGGCCTTTTCCGCCGCTTCCTTCAGGCGCTGGAGCGCGAGCTTGTCCTTCTTGAGGTCGATGCCCTGCTCGCGCTTGAACTCCTCGGCGAGATACTCGACGAGGCGCATGTCGAAGTCCTCGCCGCCGAGGAAGGTGTCGCCATTGGTCGACTTCACCTCGAAGACGCCGTCGCCGATCTCCAGCACGGACACGTCGAAGGTGCCGCCGCCGAGGTCGTAGACCGCGATCGTGCCGGCCTGCTTCTTGTCGAGGCCATAGGCGAGCGCGGCGGCGGTCGGCTCGTTGATGATCCGCAGCACCTCGAGGCCGGCGATGCGGCCGGCGTCCTTGGTGGCCTGGCGCTGGGCGTCGTTGAAATACGCCGGCACCGTGATCACGGCCTGCGTCACGCTCTGGCCGAGATAGGCCTCCGCCGTCTCCTTCATCTTGGTCAGGGTGAAGGCCGAGATCTGCGAGGGCGAGTAGTCGGCGCCGTCGGCCTCGACCCAGGCGTCGCCCGAGGAGGCCTTCTTGATCTTGTAGGGGACGAGCTTCATGTCCTTCTGCGTCATCGGATCCTCGAAGGTCCGACCGATCAGGCGCTTGATCGCGAAGAAGGTGCGCTCGGGGTTGGTGACGGCCTGGCGCTTGGCCGGCTGGCCGACAAGGCGCTCGCCGTCGTCGGTGATCGCGACGATCGACGGCGTGGTGCGGGCGCCTTCCGAATTCTCGATGACCTTGGGCGTCGAGCCTTCCATCACCGCAACGCAGGAATTGGTCGTGCCGAGGTCGATACCGATGACTTTACCCATGGAGGGGATCCCTTTCGATTGAGCAGATCGCCGGCCTGCGGCCGATACGCCGCCTTCCAGCCCATGGACCGGCCCGCACCCACGATCGCGGCGAGCGGAACCGGCATTCCACGTCGGGCGGTGTGTCGAACCGCCTCTTGGCGGCGTATATAGGGAGCGGGTCGCCCCCCTTGCAAGACATTCAAGCCGATTAAGAATCCGCCGGGAGGCCGGCGCGGAGGCCGTCGCTCGCGCATTCCTGCCCGGTGTTGCGCCAGCGCCCTTGCGCACACGGGCATGACATTTCATGCAGAGCCTGTTCGTGCCGTCCCGGGATCGCGATTTGCACCGCCCGCCGTGCCTTTTCGTCTGCCTCGCCATGCTGGCTTTCGCCGGCCGGCCGGAGCATGCCGCGGCCCAGCCGCTGCAACTGCCTGGCGCGCAGCCCTTCAACCCGGCCGGCGCCCAGCAGAGCGCGCCGCCGGGCGCGGCTCCGGCGACGCCGCGTCCGCCCAACATGCCGGCGATCAAGGTCGCGGGCGAGGAGGCGATCCTCGGCCGGCCGCTGCGGCGCAATGGCGGGCTCGGCGAGGCGACCTTCGAGAAGACCGCGACCGGCCACGGCCTCAAGCTCAGCGTGCAGGGTTTCCAGTCCGAGAACCTGACCGAGCCCTGCGCCGTCTCCTTCGGCGATGCGCCGGTGCCCGTGAGCGCGCAGGGCCGGCCGGCCGGCGTGCCGCGCTACAAGCTCGAGGCCGCCGCCTGCCCGATCGTCTTCGACGTGCTGGACGGGGCCTTCCTCGTGGTCGAGCCGACGCAGCCTTGCCTCGTGACGGCCGCGCAATGCCGCATCGATCCGCGCGGATTATGGGGACCGGATTCGCGCACGCTGCCGGCCCGCGCCAAGGAGATCGAGACGGCGCGCGGCGTGGCCGAGCGCGCCGTGCGCGAGGGCTACCGCGCCCTGACCGCCAAGGCCGATCCGATCGACCAGCGCGCCATCGCGCGCGAGCAGGCCGGCTTTTCGGCCGAGCGCGAGCTGATCTGCCGCGACTTCCAGCGCGAGGGCCAGATCGGCTTCTGCGGCGCGCGCATCACCGAGGCCCGCGCCGCCTCGATCCGCGCCAGGCTCGGCATCACCGACGCACCCAAGCCCGCCGTCAAGCCGAAGCCGCGGCCCGCCGCTCCGCGGCCGGCCCCGCTGCCGCTTGCGCCGACGCAGTAGTTTCAGGCGGTCCGCAGCGCCGCGCGCAGCCTCCGCGTCGCGCCCTCGATATCGTCGCCGCCGAACATCGCCCCGATCGCCGCGATGCCGTCCGCGCCTGCCGCCATCGCCGAGGCCGCATTCTGCGCCGTGATGCCGGCGATCGCGCCGATCGGCAGGTCGCCCAAAGCCCTGCGTGCCGCCTCGCGCAGGGCGCGGTAGCCGGCGAGGCCGAGCGGGGCGGCGGCGTTGTCCTTGTGCGCGGTCGGGAAGACGCCGCCGATGCAGGCGTAGTCGATGCGGGCAGAGGCGAGATAGGGCAGTTCGCGCTCGTGCTTCAGCGTCGCGCCGATGATCGCGGCCTCGCCGAGCAGCCGGCGAGCGTCGGCAAGCTCCATGTCGTCGGCGCCGAGATGGACGCCTTCGGCGCCGGCGGCGAGCGCGACGTCGATCCGGTCGTTGACCAGCAGCGGCACAGCCGTTCCGGCGAGCGCCGCATGGATCGCCTTCGCCTCGCGCACCATCTCGCGCGTCGAGGCCTGCTTGGCGCGGTACTGAAGCAGCGTCGCGCCGCCTCTCGCCGCCGCCGCCGCGAGCTCCGCCAGCGAGCGGCCGCGCGCGATCTGCGGATCGACGATGCCGTAGAGCAGGATGTCGACGCTCATGACCTGCTTCCGGCCTGCATCCGCGCGCGCAGCACCGCCTCGTCGATCGCCGCCACCGCGTCGATCAGCTCCCATTCGAACGAGCCCGGCCCCCGGCAGCGTTCGGCCGCGATCTCGCCGGCGATGCCGTAAGCGGTCAGCGCCGCGGCCGAGGCGATGGAGAAATTGCTCTCGACCGCGCAGCAGGCCGCGATCAGCGCGCCGGCGGCGCAGCCGACGCCGGTCACCTTCGTCATCAGAGAATGGCCATGGGCGACCGAGAATGCGCCGCCCGCGCCGCTGACGCGGTCGACCTTGCCCGTCGTGACCAGCGTCAGGTTGCGGTCGGCCGCCGCCGCGATCGCAGGCGCGATCGCCGCCATCTCCGTCGCGTTGCCGCGCACGACGGTGTCCTTCAGCCGCAGCGCCTCGCGCGCCACATGCTGGCGCAAAGGCGACAGCTCGACGAAGACCGGATCGAAGACCAGCGGCTTGGCCTTGTCGCGCGCCGTCTCCAGCAGCTTGGGGATGGCAAGCTCGCTCTCGGCGTTGATCGTGCCGATATTGATCAGGATCGCGCCGGCCCCGTCGGCCATCGCCGCGACCTCGTCGACATGGATCGCCATCGACGGGATCGCCCCGAAGGCGAGCAGCATGTTCGCGGTGATGTTCTGCGCCACCGTGTTGGTCAGGCATTGCACGCGCGGGCGGATGTCCGCCACGCGCGCCAGAACGCCTGCGACGCGTGCGGCGTCGAGACGTTCCGCGGCCAAAATCCTGCTCATTCCGCCGCCGGCAGATAGATCCGCGCGCCCTTGTCCAGGAACTCCCTGGACTTGGCGGCCATGCCCTCCAATGCGGCGCGCTCGTTGTCGCCCATCGCCAGCACCTCGGCGCGCAGATCCTGCGTGATCTTCATCGAGCAGAACTTTGGCCCGCACATCGAGCAGAAATGCGCGACCTTGTGGACGTCCTTGGGCAGCGTCTCGTCGTGGAAGCTACGCGCCGTGTCGGGATCGAGCGCCAGGTTGAACTGGTCCTCCCAGCGGAAATCGAAGCGAGCGCGGCTGACCGCGTCGTCCCTGAGCTTCGCCGCCGGATGGCCCTTGGCGAGGTCGGCGGCATGAGCCGCGATCCGGTAGGTGATGACGCCGGTCTTGACGTCGTCGCGGTCGGGCAGGCCGAGATGTTCCTTGGGCGTGACGTAGCAGAGCATGGCGCAGCCATACCAGCCGATCATCGCCGCCCCGATGCCGGAGGTGATGTGGTCGTAGCCCGGCGCGATGTCGGTCGTCAGCGGCCCGAGCGTGTAGAACGGCGCCTCGCCGCATTCGCGCAGCTGCTTGTCCATGTTCTCCTTGATCTTGTGCATCGGCACGTGGCCGGGGCCCTCGATCATCACCTGGCAGCCGCGATCCCAGGCGACCTTGGTGAGCTCACCCAGCGTCTCCAGCTCGGCGAACTGGGCCCGGTCGTTGGCGTCGGCGATCGAGCCGGGACGCAGGCCGTCGCCGAGCGAGAAGGAGACGTCGTATTTCCGCATCAGGTCGCAGATCTCGTCGAAACGCTCGTAGAGGAAGCTCTCCTTGTGATGCGCCAGGCACCAGCGCGCCATGATCGAGCCGCCGCGCGAGACGATGCCGGTGACGCGCGAGGCGGTCAGCGGCACATAGGGCAGCCGCACGCCGGCATGGATGGTGAAGTAGTCGACGCCCTGCTCGGCCTGCTCGATCAGCGTGTCCTTGAACACCTCCCAGTCGAGCTTGATCGGATCGCCGCCGACCTTCTCCAGCGCCTGGTAGATCGGCACGGTGCCGATCGGCACCGGCGAGTTGCGCAGGATCCAGGAGCGGATGTTGTGGATGTTGCGGCCGGTCGACAGGTCCATCACCGTGTCGGCGCCCCACCGGATCGCCCAGACCAGCTTCTCGACCTCCTCGGCCGCGCCGGAGGTGACGGCGGAGTTGCCGATATTGGCGTTGATCTTGACCAGGAAGTTGCGGCCGATCGCCATCGGCTCCAACTCGGGATGGTTGATGTTGGCGGGAATGATCGCCCGTCCGCGCGCGATCTCGGAGCGCACGAACTCCGGCGTGACGAATTCGGGCACCGATGCGCCGAAGCTCTCGCCGTCGGCATGACGCTCCTTCGCGCCCTCCAGCATGGCGGCGCGGCCGAGATTCTCGCGATGCGCGACATAGATCATCTCGGGCGTGACGATGCCGGCGCGGGCGAACTCGAACTGCGTCGCCATCCGGCCGTTCTTCGCGGTCAGCACAGGGCGCCGCGCAGGGCAGGCCGGCACCAGCGCCTCGGCCGAGATGTTGCCGTTGTCGGCGGCGGTGACCGCACGGCCGGGGATGGCGTCGAAGCCGCGGGCGTCGAGCCAGGCGCGGCGGATCTGCGGCAGGCCCTGGTTCAGGTCGATCCGAACGTCGGTTTCGGTGAAGGGGCCCGACGGATCGTAGATGCGCACCGCCGGCTCGGAATCGGTCGTGAGCCGCACCTCGCGGAACGGCACGCGGATCGAGGCGTCCTCCGGCGTCGGCACATAGATCTTGCGCGAGCCGATGATCGGGCCGGTGGTGACCGACCGCGGCGCGGCCTTGACGCCGTTCTTCGGCGTTTTCGTGTGGGCGTTCATGGGATCTCCTCCTTGGTCCAAGGTCCAGGAGATCCGGCGTCGAAGCGGTTCGTCGCTGTCTGCGGCAAGGCTACAAGCCGCGTTCCAGTCCCTCCGCCGGTATGACCCGGATCAGGTTCGACGGGTTCGGCTCATCGCCATCTCAGCTCTTGCGAGCACCCCTCGGAACGAGGCGCAGGTTAGGCGCGATGGCCTGCATGCGCAACCGGCAAAGGACATGGCTGCCCCGCGCATGCGGTCCCGGCAGGCGCATCGCGGGCTGCGCCGGCGTGACGCCACCCCGAGTTTGTGCCACATGGCGCCATCGGATTGTCGGAGACGGACATGGCCTGGGGATCGCGCGACTACATGGCGCCGGGGCGCTCGCTCGTGGTGGGCGATCGCGGCATCGCCGCGACCTCGCATCCGGCGGCGACGCTGGCCGCCGTCGACATCCTGCGGGCGGGCGGCAATGCGGTCGACGCGGCGATCGCGGCGGTCGCGGTGCAATGCGTCGTCGATCCGCTGATGACCGGCGTCGGCGGCGACTGTTTCGCGCTCTACGCGCCCGCTTCCGGCAAGCCCGTCGCCATCAACGGCTCGGGCCGCGCCCCGGCCAAGGCCGAACTCGGCTGGTTCAAGGCGCGGGGGCTGGAGACGATCGGGCTCGAATCGCCCCATGCCGTCACCGTGCCGGGCGCGATCGACGCGTGGTGCCGGCTCTCCGCCGATCATGGCCGCAAAGGGCTGGACGAGGTGCTCCAGCCCGCGATCCGCGCCGCCGAGGAGGGGTTCGTGGTGACGCCGCGCGTCGCCTTCGACTGGGGCCGCAACGGCGCGCGCATCCTGCGTCAGGGCGCGGGCGCGCCGGTCTACATGCCCGGCGGCGTCGCGCCGGGCGTCGGCGCGAAGATGACGCATCCGGCTCTGGCTGAGACGCTGCGCCGCGTCGCGAAGGAGGGCCGCGCCGCCTTCTACGAGGGCGCGGTCGCCGACGAGATCGCCGCCACGCTGAAGGCGCTGGGCGGGCTGATGGAGCCCGAGGATCTGGCGAGGACGAAATCGGATTATGGCGACCCGATCGGGACCGACTATCGCGGCCATCGCCTCGTCGAGTGCCCGCCCAACGGGCAGGGCGTCGCGGCGCTCCTGATCGCGCGCATCCTCTCGGGCTTCGACCTGAGTGACGCGACGCTGAGCGAGGCCGACCGCATCCACCTGCTCGCCGAGGCGAGCAGGGCGGCCTATCGCCGGCGCGACGCGCTGGTCGCCGACCCGGCCTTCAGCCCGTTCGATGTCGAGGCGCTGCTCTCGGACGAGATGGTGGCGGCGCTGCGAGCCAGGATCAGCCTGAATCAGGCGAGCGAGGCCTCCGCCTTCGACATGCCGGTGCATCGCGACACGGTCTATCTCTGCGTCGCCGATCGCGACGGCAACATGGTCTCCTTCATCAACTCGCTCTTCCACGCCTTCGGCAGCGGCATCTACGCGCCGAAATCGGGCGTGCTGCTGCAGAATCGCGGCACGGGCTTCCGCCTGATCGAGGGCCATCCGAACGCCATCGCGCCGGGCAAGCGGCCGATGCACACCATCATTCCCGGCCTGATCGAGCGCGACGGCAAGCCGCTCATCGCTTTCGGCGTGATGGGCGGGCAGTATCAGGCGACCGGCCACGCGCAGTTCCTCTCGGGGCTCGTCGATCTCGGGCTCGACCTGCAGCAGGCCTCGGACCTTCCGCGCAGTTTCGCGGTCGATGGCGTGCTTCAGCTCGAAACCACCATCCCCAAGACCGTCGCCGACGATCTCGCCGGCCGGGGCCACGCGATCCAGTATCTCGATTCGCCGCTCGGCGGCTGCCAGGCGGTCCAGCTCGATCGCGCGCGCGGCGTGATGTACGGCGCCTCCGACCACCGCAAGGACGGCATGGCGCTGGCGGTGTGAGGCGGCTCCATCGTCATTGCTTCGCCGCGCTCGCGATGACGACAGGTGGAATGCCGTCACTTCAGGCCGTCAGGCGCTGACCAGCGCCGGCTTCGGCCCGAAATCCCGCCCCGTAATCGAGTCGAGCGGCGCCCTCGTATAAGGATGGCGCGCCGACCCGAAGACTTCGCCGATCGGCCCGGCCTCGACCACCTCGCCGTTCTTCATCGCCGCGACGAGGTCGCAAGAGGAAAATTTCATCGCGCGCGGGCTGCGACGGAGAATAAGCGAAAAGCCGTCTCTCCTGATGCGACAGAAGAGAAATTTATCCTTCGTCAGCGCTTCGGCGGGAGGCTCCTCATCCCCGTCTCACGGCCGCAGGCGCGATCCGGCCAGCGCCGCCAGCGCCAGCAGCCCGGCGATGCCGCCGAAGGCGATGGGCAGGCTCGTCGCCTGGGCGGCGAAACCGATCGCGGCGGGGCCGAGCAGGATGCCCGAATAGCCCAGCGTGGTGACCGCCGAGACGGCCTGGCTCTCCGGCATGACGCGCTGGCGGCCGGTCGCCGAATAGAGAACGGGCACGACATTGGAGCAGCCGACGCCGACCAGGGCATAGGCGAGCAGAACCAGCCGCCAGTCGCTCAGCAGCGTCGCCAGCACGAAGCCTGAGCCCGCGATCAGGCTGCCGAGCACGACGATGCGGCCTGCGCCGACACGTCTCACCATGCGATCGCCGAACAGCCGGCCGAGCGTCATCGTCGCGGCGAAGGCGGCATAGCCGAAGCCGGCCTGCGCCGGATCGACCCCGCGCACGCCGGTCAGGAAGACCGCGCTCCAGTCGAGCAGCGCGCCCTCGGCCAGGAACAGCACGAAGCAGAGCGCGCCGATCAGCAGCACGACGCCACGCGGCCAGGCGAAGCCGCTCCGCGAGCTTTCCCCGCCCTCGCTCAGGAAATGCCGCGCGCTCGAGAACAGCGCGAGCAAGGTCAGGCCGACGACGCCGAGCGCCGCCGCGAGCGGTGTCGCGCCGGCGAGCAGCATCAGGCTGACGCCGCCCGCGCCCGCGATGCCGCCGACGCTGAACAGGCCGTGGAAGCCCGACATCATCGGCCGCGCCGCCGCACGCTCGACGACGATCGCCTGGATGTTGATGGCGCAGTCGAGGCAGCCGATCCCCGCGCCGAAGACGAAAAGCGCGAGCGCCAGCGCAAGATGGTTCTCGACGATCACCAGCAGCGGAAAGGCGAGGCAGGCGAGAAGCGTGGTCGCGACGAGGATGCGCCGGCAGCCGAACCTTGCCGTCAGCGCGCCGGCCAGCGGCATCGCCAGCATCGAGCCGAGGCCGAGGCAGAGCAGCACGAGGCCGAGGCCCTGCGCATCGAGCCCGAGCCGCGCCTGCACGAAGGGCACGAGCGGCGCCCAGGCCGCGATCGCGAAGCCGGCGATGAAGAAGGCGACGCGGGTGGCGTGCTGCCGCGCCGTGCCGATCCTTGCTGGCGCGGGCGGGATAGGGCTTTGCATCGGGAACTCGGCTCCGGCGCTCGGGGCGGACCGAGAGGCCGCGACTGCTTGCTATGACGCAGGCCCCGATTCGTCTATGAGACGCATCCGCCCAGCGCTTGCGCCTCTCCGCCGGCCAGGATGTCGATCAGGCCATGACCGTCAGAACCATGCCGCAAGCCAAGCCGGCCGAGCCCAAGCCATCCAGACGCCCGACCCCAGCCGCCTTCCGCGCGGCGCTGGGGCAGTTCCCCACCGGCGTCGCCATCGTCACGGCGGCGGGGCCCGACAGGCTCGTCGGCATGACCGTCAATTCCTTCGCCTCGGTCTCGCTCGATCCGCCGCTCGTGCTCTGGAGCGTGGCGAAGGCGACGCCGAGCTTCGCGGCCTTCATGGCGGCGGAAGCCTATGCGGTGCATTTTCTCGGCGCCGGCCAGCGCGAGCTGGCGCTGCGTTTCGCCGGCAGCCGCAAGGCGGACAAGTTCGTCGGCCTCGCCCATGGCCCGGGCGTCACCGGCGCGCCGGTGCTGGCGGGCATCGAGCCGCTGCTCGAATGCCGCGTCTGGGCCCGTCACGATGGCGGCGACCATGTCATCCTGATCGGCGAGGTCGTCGCGATCAGATCGCGGCCGCACCGGCCGCTGCTGTTCCATGCCGGCGTGCTGCGCCCCGTCGACGAGGCCGGCCTCGGCTGACGCGCCGGATTTGCCCTGATGGCCGGCGAGAGGGCATGAGCATCATCACGGCGCGTCGCGCGCCATCGTCATGATCAGAACCGACGGCCCGAGCCCATGAGCAGTAGAACCGATCCCGCCGCGTCCCATCGCGACTTCGCCGGCTATCGCGGCAGGCCGCCCCATCCGCGCTGGCCGGGCGGCGCGAAGGTCGCGGTTTCCTTCGTGGTCAATTTCGAGGAGGGCGCGGAGTTCACCGTTTCCGGCGGGGACGGCCGCAACGAGGCGATCTACGAGGTCGACCACAGGCTGGACGGGCCCGATCCCTGCATCGAGAGCCATTTCGAATACGGCACCCGCGCCGGCTGGTGGCGGGTGATGGACGCGCTCGACGGCCATGGCGCGAAGGCGACGGTCAGCGCCTGCGGGCTCGCCGTGCTGCGCAATCCGGAGCTGGCGCGCGACGCCGTCGCGCGCGGCCACGAGGTCTCGGCCCATGGCTGGCGCTGGCAGAGCCATGCCGGCATGGCGGAGGACGAGGAGCGCGTCGCGATCGCCCGCACCGTCGCCGCCATCGCGGAGGTCGCCGGGCGGCGGCCCGTCGGCTGGCACACGCGCTCGGCGGCCTCGCCGAACACGCGCCGGCTGCTCGTCGAGGAGGGCGGCTTCCTCTACGACAGCGACGCCTACAACGACGACCTGCCCTATCGCGTCACGGTGGCCGGCAAGCGGCACCTCGTGATGCCCTATGCCTTCGACACCAACGACATGCATTTCTTCCACACCAACCGCTTCAGCGGCGCCGATTTCGCCGACTACGTGATCGGCGCCTTCGACTGGCTGGCGAAGGAGGGAGCGCATGCGCCGAGGATGCTCTCGATCGGCCTGCATTTGCGGATGATCGGTCGGCCGGGCCGGATGGCGGCGCTCGACCGAATCCTGGCTCATGTCGCGGGCTCGGGCGCGGCCTGGATCGCGCCGCGCGCCGAGATCGCGCGGCATTTCCTCGCGGCCTGCCCCGACGCCGAGCCAGGCCCGGGAGCGGGTTGAGATCCGCCTCAGCGCTGCAGCAGCTTCCTGCGCAGCGTGACCGCGCTGACGCCGAAGGCGGCTTCGAACTGCCGGTTGAAGCGCGTGAAGTTGGAGAAGCCCCAGCGCTGGCAGATCATGGCGATCCGTTCGCCCGGCTCGGCCTCGATATCGCACCGGGCGCGGTCGAGCCGGACGGAGCGCTCATATTCCGAGATCGAGGCGTCGAGGAACTTGCGGAAACCGTATTGCAGCGCCCGCAGGCTGACGCCCGAGACCCGCACCAGATCCTCCGAACTGAAGCCGGACTGCGCATGGGCGTGGATGTAGTCGACCGTCCGCTTGACGTGCTTGGGCGCGATCATGCCGGGAGCGCGTTGCAGGGCGTCCCGGTAGTTGTGCGGCAGCAGCTCCAGCACCATGTCCGCGACCAGCGCCGCGAGCCGCCTTCTGCTCTGCGGCGCATGGGTGAGCTCCGGCAGGATGTTGGCCTGCCCGAGGCCGGTCAGGAAGTCTCTGAGGGCGACGGCCGTGGGCTGCGCAAGATCGAGTTCGGGCGCGAATTCCAGCTTGCGCGTCACCGGCGTTCCGGTCAGCTCGAACAGCCGGCCGGTCAGCATGCTCTGATCGATGAAGATGCCGTAATTCTCCGACGAGGGCGACCGCTTCAGCGACCGCATCTGCTGCACGTCGAAGATCGCCGCGTTCCGGCCGGCGAAGGTGAGGGTGCGCCGGCCGAGGGTGATGTCGGTCGATCCCATGACCGGAAACAGCAGTTCCACCGCCTCGAAGCTCTCGCGCGCAATGATCTCGACAGGCTGCTCGAAGGCCGCGCAGGCGAAATTCACGCCTTCTATGATCCCTTTCATCGACGACAGCGCGATGCGCCCGGAGTGATTGCCGAGCGGCCGGATGCGCACGTCGATGCCGGCGTCGCGGAAATGTTCCGTCGCATCGGCGACGTCGTGGGTGGCGAAATGTCTTGGGTAGCGGGACTGTGTCGGCGCGGAAGATAGCTCGGGCGTCATGACGGACGCCTGCCGTAATCCTGGCGGGATCGACGCCCGGTCCGGAAATCCATGCTTCTGTGGCGACCGGGTCCGGTCGCCACATCGAACGCCGTCGCGACCATGTCGAAGACCCCCGAATTCCCACTCGTCGCGGCGAACGCCAATCGGTATGCCGCATGCTGTTGACACGGATATCAAGCGGCTGATCGGAAGACTACGTTCTTGAAATTGCCCGGTCGATAAAAAAATGTCTCCGGAGAAGTGAATTATTTTGGAGTTTGCGTAATTGATGAACCAGGATTGTCGGTCTGGTGAAGTAGGATTGCCGATCTGATGCCGATAAAATCCTCTGACAGTAAGAACAGTTGCACGCGACGCTCGGGCATTGCGGCGCCGGCGCGCTCTCGGCCCCATCTGCGAATGTCATGCAGACAAGGCGCGCGATCTCGGCTTTGATCATGACGATCCGGCGCAGCGGCCGGTCTGGTCGAGAGGGGAGATCGCATGAAGCGCCGCACATTCCTGAAGGCCGCCGCCGGCGCGGGCCTGGCCGGCCCCTCGCTCCTCGGTCTCGCCGCGGCCCAGACCGCGCGAAGCGTCCTGAAATTCGTGCCGCAGGCCAATCTCAGCGCGCTCGACCCGATCTGGACGACCGCGACCGTGACCAACAATCACGGCTATTACGTCTACGACACGCTCTACGGCATGGACATGGCGTTCAGGCCGCAGCCGCAGATGGCGGCCGGGCATGAGGTGCTGGATGGCGGCAAGGTCTGGCGGATCAGGCTGCGCGACGGCCTCGTCTTCCATGACGGCCAGGCCGTGCGCGCCGCCGACTGCGCCGCCAGCCTCAAGCGCTGGTGCCAGCGCGACAGCTATGGCCAGTTGCTGGGCAGGGTCACGGCCGGGATCGCCGCCCTCGATGACCTGACCTTCGAGCTCAGGCTGAGCCGCGCCTTCCCGACCCTTCTCGATGCGCTCGCCAAGGTCGACACGCCGCTCTTCATCATGCCCGAGCGGCTCGCCGCGACCGACGCCAACAAGCAGGTAGCGGAGATCACGGGCTCGGGGCCCTACCGCTTCGTCGCGGGCGAATACGTCTCCGGCAGCAAGGCGGTCTACGAGAAGTTCGCAGGTTACAGGCCCCGTCCGGAGCCGCCGAGTCGCAATGCCGGCGGCAAGGTCGCGCATTTCGATCGGATCGAGTGGCAGATCCTGCCCGACCCCGCGACCGCCGCGGCCGCCCTGATCAAAGGCGAGGTCGACTGGTGGGAGCGCCCGCTCGCCGATCTCCATCCGATGCTGGCGAAGAGCCCGGATATCGTGCGCGAGGCCACCGACACGTCCGGCCGCCTCGCGATCATGCGGCTGAACCACCTGCATCCGCCCTTCAACAATCCGAAGGTCCGGGCCGCCGTCCGCATGGCGGTGAAGCAGGAAGACTATATGCGCGCCACCCAGGGCGACGACACCTCGCTCTGGCAGAGCTGCCGCAGCCTCTGGCCGCGCGGCACGCCCTATTATTCCGGCGAGCAGGAGGATCTGATGCCCCAGAGTCTCGACAAGGCGAAGGCGGCGCTGGCGGCGTCCGGCTATGCCGGCGAGAGGGTCGTGATCATCAACCCGACCGACTTTCCCGATATCGGCCCGCTCGGTCAGGTCACCGGCGAACTGCTCCAGAGGCTCGGCATGAACGTGCAGATGGCCGACAGCGACTGGGGCACGGTGGTGCAGCGCCGCGGCAACCGCGAAAGCGTCGAGAAAGGCGGCTGGAGCATCTTCCACACGACCGGCCCGGCGAGCGGCTGGGGCAACCCTGCCTTGTCGCTGCTGGTGCGCGGACAGGGGGCCAAGGGCTGGTTCGGCTGGTGGGAGAGCGCCAGGGCCGAGGAACTGGCGGAAACCTGGCTCTATGCGGAGGACGACGCCGGTCGCAAGACGGCCGCCGTCGCCCTGGCGCGGCTGGCGCTTGAGGAGGTCGCGACCATCCCGCTGGGCCAGTTCGTCATCCGCACCGCCTGGCGCAAGAACCTCACCGGCATGCTGCCGGGCTCGGCTCCCTATCCCTGGGGCCTGCGCCGGGTCTGATCACGCGGCGACGGAACTGCCTGCTTGGCCGCCCGTCTGGCCGGCCTCCCAGCCGAGGATGGCGCGCTTGCGCGTCAGGCCCCAGTGATAGCCGGTCAGCGCGCCAGACTTGCCGATGACGCGGTGGCAGGGCACGACGAAGGAGATCGGGTTCTTGCCGACCGCCGCGCCGACCGCGCGGGAGGCGGTGGGCTTGCCGATATGGCTGGCGACATCGCCATAGGTGGTGGCGTGGCCGACCGGGATCTTGAGCAGCGTCTCCCAGACCCTGACCTCGAAATCCGTGCCGATCAGGACGACGCGCAGGGGCGTCTCGGCCTGCCAGGCGTTCGGATCGAAGATGCGCGCCGCGTAGGACGCGGTCGTCTGGGGGTCGAAGCGGTAATCGGCATGGGGCCAGCGCCGCATCATGTCGGCCAGCGCCTCCGCCCGGCCGCCGACGACCTTGCCGCCGTCTACGCTGGTCGAGACCCAGCCGAGCCCGGCGAGCCCGCGCGGCGTCGTCACGATCAGCGCTTCGCCGAAGGGCGAGGCATGGAAGCCGTATGACAGGACCAGCCCCTCGCCGCCAGCCTTCCACTCGCCCGGCGACATCGCCTCATGGGTCACGAAGAGATCGTGCAGCCGGCCCGGTCCCGAAAGCCCGACCTGGAGGCTGGCGTCGAGGACGCTGGCGGACGCGCCGAGCAGGCCCTTGGCATGGTCGAGCGTGATCGCCTGCAGGAAGGCCTTGGGGGTCAGCCCGCACCAGCGCCGGAACAGGTGATGGACGTCGGTCGGCGTCGCGCCGGCCGCCTCCGCGATCGCCTCGATCGAGGGCTGCTCGCGCCAGGTCTCGGTGATGAAGGCGAGCACGCGCCGGACGGTGTCGTAGTCGGAGCCGGGCGCGGTCGAGGGGAAATCGGCCTCCCGCGGCATCGCCTCGACCGCGCGCGCCAGCACGGCGTTGGAAAAGCGGGTCGGCGTCATGGCGTTGAGTTTCTGGATCGCGGCGGTCATGGCTCTATCGCACCTCGCATTGGATCTGATGATGCGAAACTAGGCGTCGCGGCAAGCCGTCTCCACCCGAAAGCTGGGAAGACGATACGGCCTGTCGTAGGCAGGCCCCACTTCACGCCGTCCCGAAATCGCCGCCCCGTCGCGCGCTGGCCAGCGCCGTCCCAAGCGCTTCGGCGAAACCCTCGCGTTCGTCGGGCGACAGCGCCGCAGCGACCGGGACGCTCTGCCCGCGCGAGACCAGTTTGAGATGAAGCAGCCCGTAATCCTCGTCGGTCTGGCGCTCCAGCTTCGTCCAGGCCGGGTTGAAGCGCCAGATCGCCTCGCGGCCATGATGCGAGACCTTTCGCAGCAGCACCTCGAGCGGCGTGACCACGATCCGCTCGAAGGCGCGGGCATGACGAAAATTGACGTGGAAGGCGATGAACAGCGCGATCGCGTCGAGGCCGAAGAAGCCCGCCACCGGCCAGGCGCCGAGCACCATGAACGGGATCGAGGCCGCGACGCTGATCAGGCAGACGAGCGTCATCACGGTGCGAAAGCCGTTCTGGCCGAGCGAACGGTGCGGCGTGATCGTCGCGTCGAAGACGGGCCGCTCCGCCATGGCGGCGGCGCTGGCGCTGGAGTCAGGCTTGCCGGAACTCATGGCGGCACTATAACGCCGCGATGAGGCAGGAGAACAGGGTGAAACGCCGCGCCACCGGGACGGTCCCGGCCGCCCGCATGGCCGGCGCCGTCCGTCCGCGCAAGCCAGGCGAGATCCGCGAGATCTTCCTGCGTTTCCAGGCCGCCGATCCCGAGCCCAAGGGCGAGCTCGAACACGTCAACCCGTTCACGCTCTTGGTCGCGGTCGTGCTCTCGGCGCAGGCGACCGACGCCGGGGTCAACAAGGCGACGCGCAAGCTCTTCGCGCTCGCCGACACGCCGCAGGCGATGCTGGCGCTGGGCGAGGAGCGGGTGCGCGAGCTCGTCAAGACCATCGGGCTGTTCCGCACCAAGGCGAAGAACGTGATCGCGCTCAGCGAAAAGCTGATCGCCGAATTCGGCGGGCGGGTCCCGACGACGCGGGCCGAGCTCGAGAGCCTGCCCGGCGTCGGCCGCAAGACGGCCAACGTCGTGCTCAACACGGCCTTCGGCGAAATCACCCACGCGGTCGACACCCATGTCTTCCGCGTCGCCAACCGGCTGCGCCTCGCGCCGGGCCGCAACGTGCTGCAGGTCGAGCTCGGACTGGAGAAGGCCGTGCCGGAGGAATTCGGCCGCCACGCCCATCACTGGCTGATCCTGCACGGCCGCTACACCTGCAAGGCGCTGCGGCCTGCCTGCCCCTCCTGCCTGCTCGCCGATCTCTGCGACTCGGCCGACAAGCGCGTCGCCTGACCTCCTATCGTGCTTGCCCGCGGCCATGGCGCATGGAAGATGGGCGGCCGGGACGAAGGAGACGCCATGCCCTCGACGATGCGCCACAGGGCGGGCCGAAACACGCTGGGCGAAGGGGGCGGGACGATGCGCGATGTCCTCGATCTCCAGGGCTATGTGCCCTATTTCCTCACCGCGATCTCCAACGCCTGGTCGCGCTCGTCCTCCCGGCTCTATCTCGAGCAGTTCGGCGTCGGCGTCACCGAATGGCGCGTGATCTCGCAGCTCGCGATCGAGCCCGCCATCGCGGCGCAGCGCATCTGCGAGGTGATCGGGCTCGACAAGGGCGCGGTCAGCCGCTCGGTCGCGGCCCTCGTCGCGGCCGGTCATGTCGCGGAAAACCCCGATGTCCGCGACGCCCGCCGTCAGGTGCTGGAACTGACGCCGAGCGGCTACGCCCTGCACGACCGGCTGATCGCGCTGGCGACGGCGCGCGAAAAGCTCATGCTCGCCGGTTTCTCCGACGATGAGCGGGCCGAACTCACCGGCTATCTGCGCCGGCTCCATGCCAGGCTGCCGGAACTCCGCGATTTCAGGCCGCCGCCCGGGGACGGCGCCTGATCCGCGTTCACCAGCGGCGGAAGCCGTAACCGAAGCCGAAGCCGCCATAGGGGCCGCCGAAATCGCGATAGGCCCAGGCCCTGCGGCTCGCCGCGCGGTCGAGGTCGATCTCCTGCATGCACTGCGCGAAGGCATCGGTTCCGGCGCGGAAGCCGTAGCCGCGACACTGCTCGGCGTCGAGCGCGCGCCGCTCTTCCAGCGTGATGCAGCCGCCGCCGAGCAGCGCCAGCCCCAGAACGGCGATCACCCGCATTTTCATGGCGTTTCGGCTCCTTCAGCTCGCGGCGCTCAGCGAAAGCCCAAATTAAGTCAAGATTCCGGACGGGCCGGATGGACCCGCGCCAGCATTTGGTAGAAATGATGATGCGTGTTGAGCAGGCCGGGCAGCACGACATGGCTCGATGCGTCGAAGCTCGCGTCGACGGGTCGCGCCGCCGGCGGGAACGAGTTCGGCGATGGCCGCGCCCTCGACGAAGATGCCGGGAGCGTTGCTGATCCTGAGACGCATGACCGATCCTGAAACGAGCCGCAAAAAGCCGCTCCCACAGGCCCGGCGCGGCGGCAAGGCCGGCCGCTGGCCTCAATCCCAGGGCAGGTCGACCTTGCAGCGATAGCCGACGAAGCAGCTCTGCGTGTCGCGGCTCGGCACGAAGGCGGGCTCCAGATAGTCGCCATGCTCGCAGAAGCTGCGGTCGCGCACGAAGCGGTCATAGGTGTAGCCGCCCGTTCCCAGCACGACCGCGCCGCTGGCCGCGACGCTCTGCCGGTTCGCGGCGCAACTGCGCTCGGGCGAGGAAGGGCGCGGCTGCGCCAGCGCCGGCTGCGCGGCGAGCAGGAGCAGGACTGTGAGGGCGATCCGGTTCATCGGCGTCTCCATCGTGGCATGCCTTCCAACACATCGAAGGCGCGCTCGTTCCCTTGACGCGGCCGCCCTCATCGGCCATCGCTCCCCCGTCATGCCCGGGCCTGTCCCGAGCATCCACGTCTTCATCTTGTCCGCGTCGCGAGACGTGGATGGCCGGCACGAGGCCGACCATGACGAGAAAGCCTGAGCCATGACGACGAATGCGGATCTGAGCCAGACCATCGACGCCGCCTGGGAGGCGCGCGCCGAGATCGGCGTCAACACCAAAGGCGCGGTGCGCGAGGCGGTCGAGACCGCGATCGAGCTGCTCGATTCAGGCCAGGCCCGCGTCGCCGGGAAGCAGGGCGCGGACTGGGTCGTGCATCAATGGCTGAAGAAGGCGGTGCTGCTCTCCTTCCGCCTGACCGACAACATGATCATCGCCAACGGCCCGGGCGACGCCGTGTTCTGGGACAAGGTGCCGTCGAAATTCGCCGGCTGGGGCGAGAACCGCTTCCGCGCCGCGGGCTTCCGCGTCGTGCCGCCGGCGGCGGCGCGCCGTGGCTCCTATCTGGCGCAGAACGTCGTGCTGATGCCGTCCTTCGTCAACATCGGCGCCTATGTCGATTCCGGCACGATGGTCGACACCTGGGCGACCGTCGGTTCCTGCGCCCAGATCGGCAAGAACGTGCATCTCTCGGGCGGCGTCGGCATCGGCGGCGTGCTCGAGCCGCTGCAGGCCAACCCGACCATCATCGAGGACAACTGCTTCATCGGCGCCCGCTCCGAGGTCGTCGAGGGCGTCATCGTCGGCGAGGGCTCGGTGCTCTCGATGGGCGTCTTCATCTCGGCCTCGACCAAGATCGTCGACCGCGCCACCGGCGCGGTCCATGTCGGCAAGGTGCCGCCCTATTCGGTGGTGGTGCCGGGCTCGCTGCCCGGAAAGCCGTTCTCGGACGGCACGCCCAGCCCCTCGCTCTCCTGCGCCGTCATCGTCAAGACGGTCGACGCGCAGACGCGATCGAAGACCGGGATCAACGAATTGCTGCGGGACTGATGCTCACAGCCTACAGCTGAGAACCGCGATCCATGGGATCGACGTGCCATCGACGATGCGGTCCCGTATATAGCCAGCCGATGTCAGAGGGAATGTTTTCTTATCCACATTGTCGATGATGTTGCCGCCGATCGTGGTCACGCGCTGAGGTGAAACGTCCACGATAATGTCGCCATGAGATGGATAGAAGCTGTCAGCTTCGTAGATTAGTCGCGCTTGAGCGTAGTCATATCTCTTGGCGTATTCGCGCCCACCGCAGAGAATGTCTCCTATCCGAGGCTTATACTCGGTAGTCAGTCGTGCAACATAACCGAAATCGTCCGAGGGATTCTCAGCGGCGATCATCTCTCTATTGATATAGTGGCAGTGTGCCTGAGTATAGAGGAAGCGAGGGCCGGCCTGTGATTTTTTGATGCAGTGAGAAACGAAGGCGGATGACCAAGCCGGGCGCTTGCCATTTACGACGGTTCGGCCGGTCAGGTTGTTGTTCCCGATACTGACCCAATATTCTTTAACGAATAGGTAGAAGTCTTTCGCGAAGCCTTCATCCTTACCTTGTGTTTCGCGTCCTGCACCTTCATCCCAGCGCTGATATTCGCTCCGACAATTCTCAGCTAGAGCATGCTTCATTTACACGGAAGCGTATCCTGCGTTTTTGAGGTAGTTTGCGCATTCGGTTGGTGAGACGAGG